>JAIXVM010000183.1 GCA_027482995.1 Hyphomonadaceae bacterium
GCGGTCATGCTCCCAGCCCTCGTCGACGCCCATCCGCCAGACGGTCATTTGGGCGCGGGCAGCGAGTTCGGCGCGGGTGGCATCGCCCGAGGAGACGCAGAAATCGAACGCCTCCTTCGGTACGCCGAGCGGCTCGAAATAACGAACGACCTGCGCTTCTGGCACCGGGGCATTGGTGATCAGGCAGACCTGGCCGCCTTGCGCGCGGAACTTCACCAGCGCGTCGCATGCCTCGGTGAAGGCGGCGCGGCCGTTATGGATCACGCCCCACACATCACAGAGGATCGTGTCGTAACGCGGCGCGAGTCCGGCAAGTCCGGCGGGAAATTGGGGCGATGTCATAGGGGCGCGAGGTAGGCCGGACAGGTTGCCGGGTCAATCACCCAGCCCGCAGGCCGAGGCGGGCAGCGGGTTCAGCACCCATTGGACCGCCGTCGGGATCGACACCGACTGCGGCAGGAAACAGCCGCGAAGGCGGTACACCGTGCCGGGGTTGTCGTCAGTCATGTTGGCCGGGTCATATTCGCAGGTAAAGAGATTGGCTGGATGGTCCACGGGCGAGCCCATGCGCACGTCGAGCAGCATGTGGTTCGAGCCGGTGGGCACCGAAATCACGTCGGCGCGCACCGCGCCGAAGCTGCACTCCTTGATCGGACCGTAATAGCCATCCTTGCCCTGCACGGTCGGCTCAAGCGGCGGACGAAGCGTGATGTCCAGCCGGACCGGGACGAGATCGATCATCGAATTCAACAGGTCCGGCGGCAGTTCATTACCGGCTTCCGGGAGCGTCCCCGTGATGCCGATGAAGGACAGGCGCGCCTCGGAAACCGACGTCGTGACCCGTTCTTCGCGCGGCGCCGCGAGTTCGGTCGTCGATGGGGCAATCACGCACGCCGTCGCAAATGCGAGCAGGCCGACAGGGATGAAATTGAAGACACGCATGCACCGCTTCCTCCAGATGTGAGATCAAGCAGGCCTGCAAATTCCGGCGAAATCAAGCCGGTGACCGGTCATCCAAACTTGGACAGCCGGTCAAGCAAAGCCTTTGGGGGTTGGGTGTCCTCCATCAGGGAGGCCTTGATCGGACGCGGGGCGCCAAAGACATGCCCCTGTCCATAAGGGATCTCGTATTCGAGAATCTCGACGACGCTGGCTTCATCCTCGATCTTCTCGGCGATGAGCGTGATGGCGTAGCGCGACAGCACGGCGCTGACTTCGCCGCCTTCAATGCGGCGGTTGATGTTGGAGGTCGGTCGGTCACCCTGCGGATCGCGCAGCTGTTCGATCAACTGGCTGCCATTCATCTTGACGAAGCGCACACCGGCGCTCTGGAGCCGCGGCAGGTCGAGCGCGAGGCTGTTGGCGTGGTCGATGGAGAAGCGGAAGCCGAGTGCCGCGAGCTTCTCCATATTCGCGCGCATGATCGGCGAGCGAGATTCGAATTTGTCGGCGCGCAGCTCGAAGATCACCGCGCCGGAGAGGTCCCGGTTCTCGGTCATGAAATCGAGGAAGAGCGGGAACAGCGACGGATCCTCGAGCGAGGCGGCGGCGATGTTGCAGAACACGCCGACGCGGCGGTCGCGTTCGGCGAGGCGGCGCACGATCTGCACGCAGCGGAACAGGGTGAAGTTGTCGATCGTGCCCATCAGGTTGGCGCGGCGGGCAGCGTCGAGAAAGTCTGCCGGCAGGATGAGCGATCCGTCGGGCCGGCGCAGGCGGGTGAAGCCTTCATAGAACGCCACGCGGCGCTGCGGCAGCGACACGATGGGTTGCAGGTGAAGGTCCACGCGTCCGTCATGCAGCGCGTCGCGCACATCGCGCAGGATCGCGTCTTCGATCGGGCTGACCTTCTGTTGAACCGTGGGCTGTTCAAGCTGGTTCTGGAACGTGCTCATCAGCCGGGCGATCAGTTCCTCGAGCGCCTTCATCTCCTTGACGAGCGCGTCGCTGCGATCCTTCAGTTCGACCTTGACGGTCTGCTCCAGCACTTCGGTGCGAGCTTCGATGACTTTGTTGTTGCGATCGACTTCCGTCATCCGCTTTTCGACCGACTTGAGGCGGGCTTCATTTTCCTTGTTGGCGGCGCCTGAGCGCGCGACGATGTGGATCTGCCCGAGCACGGCCGACGTGATCGCTCCGCCCGCAATCGAGAGCGGCAGACCGACAGCGGTGAAACTGAAGATCGAGTATCCGACCCCCGCGCCCGCAGCCAGGTAAAGAAGGAACAAGAAAAAAGTCATCGGCCCAGCACCCGGAAATTTTCCATCAATCTTAATATTAAGGCAGAATTGGTTAACGAATTGCTTGGAAGTGGCTTGATTTGCCCTGCCGGGCAACCCGAACCCCGACCGTTGCCCGAACACCACACACGGTCATTTCTTCAAGCCACACCGCGGTTGGGGCATGGACCACAACGCCCTTGGGCGCTTAACAAATGGTTAAGCCTGTTCGGTTGTCCCCGGTCCGCGGCCTGATTTGGCCGGAGCGGGGGCGATCTCGGGGGAGACTGGGGCCTGGACCGCAAGGACCGGGCCCCGTCGTTCCTCCAGGATGGCCCTTCAGCCGATCCGCATCGTGTCCGGTTCTTCCACAATTTTGTTTTCGATGTGCCCCAGCCCGTCGATTTCGACACGTACGGTGTCGCCGGCTTTCAGCCACTTTGGTGGATCGAAACCGGCGCCGACGCCGGCCGGTGTGCCGGTATAGATGACGTCCCCCGGTTCCAGCGTGAAGGCGGCGGTCAGGTGCTCGATCTGGGCGGCGAGATCGTGGATCATGTCCGACGGCTTGCCCGTCTGGCGCAGCTCGCCATTCACGAACGTGCGGATGCCGGCGCCTGAAATGTCGCCGGCCTCATCCGATGTCACGATGGCCGGTCCGAACACGGCATGCGTGTCGAACCCCTTGCCCATGATCATCGTCTGGCTCGCCTTCTGCCAGTCGCGCACGGAATAGTCCCCGCCGACACAGAAGCCCGCGACGATCTCCATCGCCCGCCCGCGCGGCACGTGGCGCCCAGCCTTGCCGATGATGGCGACGAGTTCACCTTCATAGTCGAGCTGGGCAGAGACCTTGGGCAGGTGCACGTCGTCATAGGGCCCGTTCACGGCCGTTGCCTGCTTGTTGAACCATTTCTGGACTTCAGGCTTGGCCGTGTTGACGAAGCTGACGCTTTCGGCGGCATGCGCTGCGTAGTTGACGCCAATGCCGAGGATCTTGCCCGGCCGCGCCACGGGCGCGAGCAGCCGCACTTCGCCGAGCGCGACGGGATCACCTACGGCCTGCCCCGTCAGCGCGTCCTCGAGCCGCTCGCCGGAAACCGGCACCACATGACCGCCTTCAAGCCGGCCATAAGACACCTTGCCTCCGCGCTGGAACCGAACAAGTCGCATCGCGTTACTCTCCCGTCACACTCTACCGTGAATTACCTTGCGATCCGTTCATGTCTCGTTGTGAACGGCTTTGGCAAGGGCTAGGGAGAGGGCCTTGTAGAGGGGTAGAGGCATGCATCTCGGCGTCAGGGCGCAGGAAAGCTCACTGAGCGACGTCTTCGCACCAGGCGAGAAGCTGCGCATGCCGCCTTATCAGCGCAGCTATTCCTGGGGTGAACCGGAAGCGCTGGAACTGCTGGGCGACCTGCTCGAAGCCACCGAAGCCCAGATCCCCCACTTCATCGGCGCGGTCGTTTTCGTGCATGGCGACGAGCCTGGCATTCTCGAAATCGTCGATGGCCAGCAACGATTGACCACGCTGACGATCCTGCTCTGCGTGCTGCGCGACATGGAAACCGACAAGGACCGGGCGCGTGTGCTCAACGCCCTCATCGCCGATGAGGCTCGTCCGATGCTGGGCGAAGGCGCAAACTGGCGCATCGCTCTCAATTATCAGGACGGCGCTTTCTTCCGCGACACGATCCAGCGCCCGGGCGCAACGCTCGAACTGGACGCTGACCCCGGCGAAAGCGAGAGCCAGGCGCGCATGGTGGCGAACGCCGCCGTGTTCCGTAAACAGCTGGGCTCGATGACCGCCGAGGAACGCCGCGCGCTGGCCGAGATTGCCATGAAAGGCTGCGCCCTCGTGCGCGTGGTCGTGGACAACAAGGACCAGGGCTTCAAGGTCTTCCGTGTGCTGAACACGCGCGGCAAGGAGCCCGGCGCGCATGACATCATCAAGACCGAACTGTTCCAGCGGGCGAGGTTTTCCCCGGTGGACGCCGCCATCTATGCAGAGCGCTGGGCGGAGCATGAAGCGACGCTGGGCGGCAACGCCTTCGACGACCTGCTTCGCCAAATCCGGGCGATCTTCGACCGTGGAACGAAAGGCGACATCGTCTCGGCGTTCCAGAAGGGCGCGCTCGCCAAGATCGATGCGCGCAAATTCCTCGACGAAATCCTGCCCAATTATGTGCGCGCCTACCGCGAGATCGAAACTGCGCAGCTGAACGAAGGGCCGAACGCCGAGGTCATCGCCAATTGCCTTCACCAGATGCGCGCGCTGGAGCAACAGAACTGGCGCGCGCCTGCCCTGCACTTCCTTGCCGAGCGTGGGGCGAACGACCCGTCGGCACCGGAATTCTTCCAGAGCCTCGAGCGCCTCGCGCACATCATGCAGTTGCTGGTGCATGACCGCGACCAGCGCAGCCGCCGCTTTGCACGGGTTACCGAAGCCGTGCGCAATGACCGCGTGCTGCTCTCCAAGACCGGTCCGTTCGCGATCTCGCGCGAAGAAGGCAAGCGCACGCGCGAGCGGCTCATCGGCCGGTTCGCCACGTTCGGGCAGCGCCGCGCAATTGCCTTGCGCCTGTGCGCGGCGCTCGCTGGCGGGCGCACGATCCCGCCGGAATCGGACGCAACCGTCGAACACGTCCTGCCCCGGACGATCCCGGAAGACAGCCACTGGCTGATCACCTGGCCCGACGCTGCCAAACGCCGCGAACAGTGTGACACGATTGGCAACTTCGTTCTCCTCACCACCAAGGTGAACCAGAAGGCCGACCGGCTCGACTACCGCGCCAAGAAGGAAATCTACTTCAATGGCGGCGGCGGGCAGGAATTTGCCCTCACCCGGGACCTGATGGAGCAGGACGCCTGGACCCCTGAGATTGTCCGCAAGCGGACGGAAAAGCTCGCTGGCATCCTGGCGGACGCCTGGGGCATCTAGGCCGCGCCGGCTCTCGGCCGCCGGAAGACTGACACCAGAAGGTCAATGAGCAGCGCGGCGAGCAGCGTTACGCCAGCCATCGGCAACAGCACCCCCAGCACGATGACCAATGCCAGCAATCCGGCGGCAATCCGCTTGTCGGAGGGCATCGGCGGTGTGCCGAGCCGGCCCTTTGGCCGGCGCCGCCACCACATCATGCCGCCCGTCACGCTGAGCAGGATGACGCCGAGCGCCGCGATCAGGCCGACGACCTGGTTGAGCCATCCGAACAGCGCGCCTTCGTGGAAGGCGACGCCGAGCGCCACAAACCGGTCGACCGGATTGTGGTCCGAAAACTCGATCCGCATAAGCTCTTCGCCTGTCCAACGGTCATAGTGAACCGTCACCCGCTCCGGGCGCGAGGGCGCCATTGAGCGGATCGTCCAGACCCCGTTTTCGCCGCGCGGCGGCTGCACTTCGACGGGCGCTGCGTAGCGCTCCGGCCGGGCGGTTTCTAGGATGGTCTGCAGCGGCAAGGGCTGAGCGCCGGTCGCATTCGCCGATTGCACATCGACGGCCGGATCACCGGCGCCGGTATTCCAGAGCTTGGCGCCAGTCCCGTGATCCTCATGCCCGTGGGCCGAATGATCCGTCTGCGGCTGACTGGACTCAAGCGTCACGAACCATTCCTGTCCGGGCTCCTTGAGGCCCGCGAGGGCTTTTACCCGCATGAAACCGTCGCCCCAGACCTGCGTCCAGGGAAGGCCAAAAATCAGGATCGTGAACACGAGCGCGCCGATCCAGGCGCCGCCCATGCCATGCACCTTGCGCCACGTCTCGCGGCGGCCCGGCCCTTCGCCGAACTTCGGCACAAAAGCCCGCCACCACGCCATGCCGCGAGGCCACCAGAGAAACACGCCCGTGACAATCAGGATGATCATCCAGCTCGCCATGATCTCGACAATCAGCGAGCCCCGGTCACCCGCCAGCAACGAGCCGTGAAGGTCATTGATGACATTCATGAACCGGCCCGCCGTCTCGGTATCGTGCAACACGCTTCCGGTCGTGCGGTCGATCCAGAGCGTGCGCAGGCCGGCTTCACTCCGAATCAAGACTTCCACACTCGGGTCTCCGTCCGCAGACGGAAGAACCAGCTTTGCGAATGCGCTCCCGGGGTGGGCGGCGAGGCCCGCCTCGATGAGCGCGTCCGCCTGCAGGGTATCCCCCGCCAGCGGCGCCGCCCGTGAATTGATCCGCGCTTCAACGGCCGCATCAAACTGCGGCTTGAAGAGATATATCGATCCGGTCACGGCCAGAATCACAGCGAAGGGAATCACCATGAGCCCGGCGAAGAAGTGCCAGCGCCAGACACGGTGCTGGAGCGTGGTGCGATTGGCGCTGGCCATGACTTAGAACCTCGCGCGGATGCCGCCAAACACCGCGCGGCGTTCGACGGGATAGTAGATCACAGAGGCGGGCGTCGCGAGGATCACCGCGCTGATGTCACCCGCGGCACGCTCATCTGCAAGATTGCGGGCGTCGAGGAACAGGTCGATCTTGTCACTCGCCTTGAAGCTTCCGGTGAGGCCTAGCAAGGTGTAGCCTTCGGTCTGGGTCGTGTTGCGATAATCCGCATACGCGCCTTCCGGGACCCACTCAATATTCGGCGCGAAGCTGAACCGGTCATTGGCAAATTTCAGCTCGGCCCGGTACACATGCTCGGGCACTACAGGGAGCGTATTGTCGCCGTACTGGGCATCGCCCTCAAACGCAAAGTCCGAATACTGATAAACCTGGCGCAGAGTCAGCCAATCGGTCAGTTTCAGGCCCAGCCCGGCCTCAATGCCCTGATGGCGCGTTTTGTCCGCATTGAAGGTGGACGCGGGAATGTCCGGCCCCACCGTGAACTGTAGCAGTTCGCCGTCAATGTCCGCCGAGTAGAGCGAGATATCCCACTCCGCGATCCCTGCCCGGCCTCGTGTGCCGATCTCTGCGGTCCAGGCCGTCTGGGCCTCAACCGGGACGAAGGCGGCAACCTGAGCCAATTCGTTGAAGCCCGGAAACTCCGCCGATTTGCTGTAGTTGGCATAAACCTGCACGTCCGGCGCAGCATCATAGAGCACGCCGAATTTCGGAGACACTCCTTCGAAATCCGCAGTGCCGGTGATGGCTGCCGGAACGGCCTGAATCTGCTCGCGCTCGCCCTGCGCGGCAATGACACCCGCGATAAGCGACAACTGGTCGGTCACGCGGTAACGGCCTTCGGCGTAGACGTTGGCCGTCCAAGCCTCCTGGGTTGCATCAAAGGTGAGCGCGCCGCGGTCCCCGGCGATATTCAGGAAGCGATTGGCATCGGTTGTGCCGGTTCGCCCATCGGCGCCCAGCGTGAAGGCCAATGGCCCCTTTTCCCACTCATACCGCGCCCAGAGGCCGGTATCGGCGGAATCATAGTCGATGAACTGGAAGATCGGGTGATAGAGCCCCTTCTTGTTGTACCAGATGCCCGTAGCGAGGCTCGAATTCTCGAACGCGATGCGCGTCTGGTTCTGTATGCGGATGGAATTGATATCCCGCCCCTGATCGCCCGCGAAGTTGCCGCGCTGCGGATTCGTCAGCACATTGGTGAGCGTCAGCGCGCCGGGGATTTCCTGGTCGAGACTGTTGATGCTCGCGTAAAAGCGCGTCGTGATCGTGTCGGTCACGTCGTAGCCCACATTGCCATGGAAGCGGATCGACTGCCGGCCTGCATGGTCCCTGTCGCCGCTGGACGTGTCAGCGCTCAACGCGCCCCAGGCATCCAGCTTGCCATTCTCGATACCGCCCGCAATCAGGCCGCGCAGCGTCTCGAAGCTGCCGGTGTCGATCCGCGCATAGACGCCCGGTGCTGTCTCGCCTGTCGGCGTAACCCCGTTAACCGCGCCGCCCAGCGTGCCCGAGCCGAAGCGCAGGGCATTGGCCCCGCGAAACACTTCCAGGTGATCGAAGAAGATCGGCTCGAGTTCCTGGAAGTCGCCGTTATCGTCGGCAAGGTTGATCGGGGCCCCGTCCTGCAGGAGCGTCAGGCCGCGCATGTGGAAGCCGCGGCTGAGGCCCGACCCGCGAATGGAAATGCGCACTTCCTGGCCGTAGCGGGGTTGCAGGTAGACGCCCGGCGAGAAGGCGAGCGTATCGCGCAGCGAAACGAGGTAGCGGTCGGCATAGTCCTCATGCCGGACGACACCGGCGCCGCCGGGCGTCCGGGCGACTTGCGCCTCGGCTTCGTCCGTCGCAGCCGTTGTTGTGACGATGATCGTTTCTTCGACGTTCAGCAGGTCGTCGTCTGCATGGGCGGGAAAGCTGGCGCCGAACGAAAACGCCAGCGCGGTAAGGCTCACAGCGGAGCCGGCATTCAGATTGAATTTCATGGATATGGATCTTCAGATGAAAGGGATCCGGGCAGAGCCCGGCCGGTAACTCTCCATGAGGAGAGCGGCTTGGATCAGGCTTTCATCGAGACAGGGGGCGCACGGGAGCCGACCGGCGGACCGCGCGGGCTGTGGACAAACCGCACCTCGAACACAGGCGCGGATTCGGGCTCTCCCATCGACACGGGTGATTTGAGGACAACCGGCTCCGGCAAGGTTGCGGCAAAGGCAAGCACACAGGCCGGGCAGTCATGGCCGTAATCTGTAGGCGCGGGCTTCGACTTTTTCGCGATCAACTGCGCGAGCTCTGCGCCGACCTCACGGCTGGCACTGCCGTGCACGTCATCGCCCGGAAGGGCGCACAGGACGGCCGGTAAATTACCCGGACGCGCTGATGCCGCCGCCATCATTCCCGGCATCAAGGCCTGGGAAATCAGCGCGATCACCGCAAGGGCGCGCGCAAAGCGTGTGGAGAGCTGTTGCCACATGGCGGTCTCGATAATCACAAATCGGAGGCGCGCAAAGAGTCCGCTTCGCCGCAGGCCAAGCCCCTGCGCGCAGAGGCAAACTCCCCTTGCGGAACCTCTAGCCGATCCTGCCAGCCTCCCCTAGGGTTACGCGCGCAAACAGAAAACAAACGTCAGGGAGGGCCAAATGAGCCTGTTCGATCTCAAGGGAAAATCCGCCATCATCACGGGCTCATCGCGCGGCATCGGCCGGGCGATCGCAGAGGCAATGGCCGACCAGGGCGCCCGGGTGGTGATCTCCTCGCGCAAGCCGGAGCCGTGCCAGGAAGTGGCCGATGGCATCAACAAGAAGCATGGCGACGGCACGGCGATTGCCATTCCCGCCAACATCTCCTCCAAGGACGACCTTCAGGCGATGGTCAACGAGACCAACGCCGCCTTCGGCAAGATCGACATCGTCGTCTGCAACGCGGCCTCGAACCCTTATTACGGCCCGATGGCCGGCATCTCGGACGATGCCTTCACCAAGATCCTGCAGAACAACATCATCTCGAACCACTGGCTGATCCAGATGTGCGCGCCGCAGATGCGCGAGCGGAAAGACGGCGCGGTGATCATCGTCTCGTCGATCGGCGGGCTGCGCGCCTCGCCCGTGATCGGCGCCTACAACATCTCCAAGGCCGCGGATTTCCAGCTTGCCCGCAACCTCGCCGCCGAATTCGGCGCCGACAATATCCGCGTCAACTGCATCGCGCCCGGCCTGATCAAGACCGATTTCGCCAAGGCCCTGTGGGACAATCCCGAAACCCTTAAGCGCGCCCTGACTGGCACGCCGCTGAAGCGCATCGGCGAGCCCGACGAGATTGCCGGCGCCGCCGTTTATCTCGCTTCGAAGGCTGGTGCCTACATGACCGGCCAGATGCTGGTCGTCGATGGCGGCGCGACGGTTACCTGATGCGCACCGAACTCTCGGCCCAGCAGGCCGCCTTCTTCGCGCGCCTGCGCTCGGGCGAGTGGGAGCTGCCCAACGGCATCCGCAATCTCGGCATCAAGCCGCACGAATGGCTGAAGGAAGTCTCCTACGGCCATACGCTTTATGAGTGGCCGAATACGGGCGACCGCGACATCGGCCCGGACCGCGTGTTCGGCGGCTGGGTTGCGGGCCTGTCGGACCATATCGTCTCGATGACGATGGCGAGCGCACTCGAAGACGGTGAATGGTTCACCACGATGGAGTTGCAGACCCGCATCCTGCGTCCGGTGCCCAATGGCTTGATCACCATCGAAGGCCGTCTCGTCAGCCGGGGCAAGACGACCGCGCTCGTCGAGGCGGACTGGCGTGACGACAAGGGCCGCCACCTTGCCCGGATTACCGCAGCCAAGGCGATACGGGCGTTTGAAGAGTTGCGCGGGCCGCGCTGAATTCGCTTTCCAGAGCGCTTGCACTGGACAAAATCGCGCGCGTCCCCAATTCCTTTCCGCGCCAAAGGAAATCCGATCATGCCGTCACCGAAATCCCCGGAGCAGGACCGCGACCCGCTTGCGGAACGCGCCATTGAGCAGCTCATCTTCTCCAGCCGCTGGCTGATGGCACCGATCTATCTCGGCCTGATCGGCGCGCTCATCATCCTGATCGTGACGTTCTATCGCGAGCTGGCGCATGCGGTGCCGGGCGTCATGACGATGGAAGAGTCGGACATCATCCTGCTGATCCTGACGCTGGTGGACATCTCTCTGGCCGGCAACCTCGTCCTGATCATCGTGTTCTCAGGCTACGAAAGCTTCGTGTCGAAGATCGGCCCGGCCGAGCACCGCGACCGCCCCTCCTGGATGGGCAAGGTTGATTTCTCGGGCCTGAAATCGAAACTGATCGCCTCGATCGTCGCGATTTCGGCCATCCACCTCCTGAAAATCTTCATGGACCTTGGCAAGTACACACAGCAGGACCTGCTTTGGTATACGGTGATCCACCTCACGTTCGTCATCTCCGGTGTCGGCTTCGCGATCATGGACTGGATCGATTCCAATTCGAAGGATTGAACCGCCGGTCCGGCGGTCCACGATGTACCAAGATGCATATCGAAATCATCAAGGGCACCAATCACGACACCCTGCGAGTGACGCGCGCGGACGGCTCGATCGACGAGGCGCAGGTGGTCAAGAAAGGACCTGTTCCGCACGACGGAGTACACTTCGCAGTCGAGTCCGGCCTCAAATTCGGCAGTGCCTTCTTCGGCCTCATCGCCGCCGGGCGCCACCCGGACGACATTGCCGGTTTGGCTTCGGCGATGGGCCATTCGAGCGCCAAAAAGGCGCACGTGCCGGATCCATCCATCGTCGAACTCATCCAGGCCGAGCGGCTGGTCGAGTGTTTCGAAGCTGAAGTCTGGGGCGGCCCGGCGGACCTCGAAACACTGCAATCGGTCGCAGACGCTGCGTTCAGCGCCTCACTGGTCCCGCGCGTGGTGCTGACGTCCGAGGGTGTTGCGGCTGTTCGCGCCCGCCTCGATCAGCTCAAAGCGGATTGGCTGCCCCTGAAGACGGGTGCATCGCTCCGTTACGACTGGCCCTGAGGCGTCAGGGAAGAAGCAGGCACGCATCGCCGTATGAGTAGAAGCGGTAACCTTCCCGGATCGCATGCGCATAGGCCGCCTGCATCACATCCGTGCCCATCAGCGTACAGACGAGCATGAACAGGCTGGACGCGGGCAAGTGAAAGTTCGTGACCAGCGCATCGGTCGCCCGGATCGCATCGCCTGGCTTCAGGAAGATATCGGTCGGACCGGTCGCCGCATGCAAAACCCCTGCCTGATCGACGCAGCTCTCCAGCGTGCGCATGGCCGTTGTGCCGACCGGCACGATCCGCCGTCCGGTACGGCGCGCCGCGTTCAGACGCGCCGCGACTTCGGGCGTCAGACGGCGCCACTCCTCGTGCAGCCTGTTTTCCTGGATATGCTTGTCTTCCAGCGGCTTGAACGTACCGAGCCCGACATGCAGGCGCACCATCTCGCGCAAGATCCCGGCCGCCTCGATCTCGGCGAGCAGGCGCGGCGTGAAATGCAGTCCGGCCGTCGGCGCCGCCACGCTGGCCGCCTCTTCGCCGGCAAACTTCGTCTGGTAGGTTTCCCGGTCGCTGGCGTCAGCCGGGCGCCGGCGCGCGATGTAGGGCGGCAGCGGCATCGCGCCATGCGCCTCCAGGGCGGCGATTAGGCTGTCACCCTCCCGATCGAATTCCAATTCGATCTCGCCGCCCTCCCGCCTTCCGGCAATGACCGCCGAGAACCCGTCCGTGAACTGAATGGTATCGCCCGTCTTCAGCCGCCGCCCCGGCCGCGCCAGTGCCAACCAGCGCGCGCCTTCGATGCGCTCCACCAGATTGACATCGGTGTTCACATCCCGGCTCACCCCGTCGCGCGCTGGGCGCACGCCCTTCAGCGCCGCGGGCAGGACGCGCGTGTCATTGAACACCAGCACATCGCCGGCCGTCAGGTAGCGCGGCAGGTCCCGCACGCCCGCGTCGTCCAGCCGGCCATCGCCGTGGACGACCAGCAGCCGCGCAGCGTCCTGCGGCTCCGCCGGGCGCAGCGCGATCAGGTGTTCGGGCAGGTCGAAATCAAATGCGGACAGGTCCATGTCCGCGCTCATCGCGCGCGTGCCGGGCCAGCGTCAAGTGCGAGGCGCTGTCAGTTCTTAACGATCGCCGGAACCGGCGGCAGGCTGCACACCTCGACATCGCCCATCGCGGCAAGTTCTGCAGCGAATTCAGGCGTATCGGTGCGCAGCACCCAGGCCTTGGGCCGCTTGGCTTCGGGAAGGTCTGCCGCGACTTTGGCCGACTTCAAGATGTCCGGATCGGTCACCGTGCCGCTCGGCTCGGCGCCGAACTTGATCGCCTTGACCACATCCTGTCCGGCAATCACGCGGCCCCACGCGGTGTATTTCTTGTCCAGCTGCGGCGAGGTTTCGCGCATCAGGAAGAATTGCGTGTCGGCCGAATTCGGATCGCTCGTCCGCGCGGTCGAGACGATGCCCCTGCAATGCGGCACAGCGCTCTCGACCTTTCCGTTGGCAGACATTTCGGCAAAGAAGGCCGGGCGCGTCAGCAGCGGCAGACCCTTGTACAATCC
Source organism: Hyphomonadaceae bacterium (assembly GCA_027482995.1). Taxonomy (GTDB): domain Bacteria; phylum Pseudomonadota; class Alphaproteobacteria; order Caulobacterales; family Hyphomonadaceae; genus Hyphomonas. The sequence continues at coordinate 13,138 of JAIXVM010000183.1, forward strand.
GCTCACGGCCGAATCGGCCGGACCGATCGACGCCTCGAGCGGCATGACCGTCACGTCGCGCTGGAACGTGAACTCGCCCGGGATGCTGGGCCAACCAGGCTCCTTGCCCGTCATCGTGCGGATGTCTCCGCCCTGCGCCATGAAATTATCCAGCACGCGGTGGAAGGGCGTGCCGTCGAGATCGCCGGAGCTGATCAGCTTGGAGAAATGCGCAAAGTGTCCAGGCGCGACTTCCGGGAACGCCTCGATCAGCACACGGCCTTTGCTGGTCTCGAAAATGAAGAGGTGCGCCGGATCAACCTGCCGCCAACCGGCCTCGTCCGGCACGGTCACACCTGCGCCGACAACCCATCCCGTCGCCGCCGCTGTATCCCCGCAAGCCGGCAAAGCCAGCCCGAACAGGCCAGCCACAAGTCCAAACGTGAGACGTTTCATTTCTTGTACTTCTCCAACAACGCCGTCTTCACGTCGGGGGTGACGAAAGACGAGATGTTGCCGCCGAGGCTTGCGATTTCCTTCACGAGCCTAGAGGCAACCGCCTGGTGGCGAACATCGGCCATAAGGAAGACGGTTTCAATGTCGGGATTCAGTTGCTCGTTCATGGCGGTCATCTGGAATTCGTATTCGAAGTCCTGAACCGCGCGCAGGCCGCGCACGATGATCTGCGCGCCGCAAGCCTCTGCAAACTTCATCAAGAGGCCGTGCATGGGCAGGACGCGGATTTCCGCAAGCCCCGGTCCGTTCAGCTTGGCGCATTCGGAGCGCACCATCGCCACGCGCTCATCGAGCGTGAACAGCGGCTTCTTCGATTCGTTCACCGCCACGCCGATGACGAGTTCATCGACCAGCTTCATCGCCCGGCCGAAGATGTCGATATGACCATTGGTCGGCGGATCAAAAGTTCCGGGATAAAGTCCAATTCGGCGCACGTGCGGCCCTCCAGTAATCCGTCCAGTCGTCCGGCAGCGTGCGCTTAGCTCTCTCCGCCTTGCTTATCCATACCGGCTTCGCCGTCTTCGACAAGACGCGCAACCGAGACGACCCGTTCCCCTTCATTGGTCCGCAGCACCCAGACGCCGCCCGTCGAACGGCCGGCAATCCGGATCTGGTCAACCGGCGTGCGGATCAGCTGGCCGGCATCGGTCACCAGCATCACCTCGTCGCCTTCGCCAACCGGGAAGGATTGGGCGACCTTCTTGATCGGCCCACCTTTCTTGTCGCGGCCCCAGATATTCTGCGCCACGAGGCCTTTGCCGCCGCGTCCGGTGACGCGGTAATCATAGGCGGACGAGCGTTTGCCCATGCCGTCATCGGCGACCGTGAAGATGAACTCTTCCGCCGCGCCGAGGGCGGCGATCCGGTCCGGCGACAGCGCCGCTTCGGCCACGGGCTCGTCGTCATCCTCGGAAATTTCTTCTTCCTCGCCCGTCGCTGCGCGCCGCATGGCGGCGGCGTGCTTCAGGTAGGCGCGCGCCTCTTCGGAGGTCACGTCCATGTGCCGCAGGATGCCCATCGAGATCACTTCGTCGCCTTCTGCGAGGCGGATGCCGCGCACACCGGTCGAATCGCGCCCGGCAAATACCCGCACTTCGCTGACATCGAAGCGGATGCACTGGCCGAGCGCTGTGGTCAGCATCACGTCTTCCTTGTCGGAACAGACCTGCACCGACACGATCCCGTCGCCGGCATCAAGCTTCATGGCGATCTTGCCCGCGCGGTTGACGCGGATGAAGTCGGCCAGCTTGTTGCGGCGCACGTTGCCGCTGCGTGTGGCGAACATCACGTCGAGGTCTTCGGTCGCTTTCTCGTCTTCCGGCAGCGGCAGCACGCTTTCGATGCGTTCGTCCGTAGCCAGAGGGAATATGTTGACCAGCGCCTTGCCGCGCGAGGTCGGTCCGCCGACCGGCAGGCGCCAGACCTTTTCCTTGTAGACCATGCCCGCCGATGAGAAGAACAGGATCTCCGTATGCGTCGTCGCGGTGAACACGCGGACAATGAAATCCTCGTCCTTCATCGCCATGCCGGAGCGGCCCTTGCCGCCGCGATTCTGCGTCCGGTAGGCTGCCAGGGGTGTCCGCTTGACGTAGCCGCCATGCGTGACCGTGACGACCATGTCCTCGATCTCGATGAGGTCTTCGTCGTCCATGTCCACGCCGCCTTCGGTGAAGGCGGACCGGCGGGGCACAGCGAACTTGTTCTTCACTTCGTTCAGCTCGCCCTTGATGATCTCGAGGATGCGCGGGCGGGAACGCAGGATGCCCAGCAGCTCGGCGATCTTCTCGGCGAGGCCGCGGGCCTCGTTGCCGATCTCGTCACGGCCAAGGCCGGTGAGGCGGTGCAGCGGCAGGTTCAGGATCGCGCGGGCTTGCTCGTCCGACAGGTAGATCGTGCCGTCTTCCGGTCCGCGCCGGGTGCGGCGGTCCGCGATCAGGTCGATCAGCGGGCCCATGTCCTGCTGTGGCCAGGCCTTGTCGAGCAAGCGCTCGCGCGCCGTGGCCGGGTCCGGCGAGTTGCGGATGATCCGGATGATTTCGTCGATGTTGGCAACCGCGAGCGCGAGGCCCACGAGGACGTGCGCACGATCGCGCGCCTTGCCGAGTTCGAACTTGGTGCGCCGGACGACCACATCCTCGCGAAACGCGATGAAGTATTCGAGCACCTTGCGCAGGTTCATCAGCTCGGGCCGGCCGCCGTTCAGCGCCAGCATGTTGACCGAGAACGTGCTCTGCATCTGGCTGAACCGGTAAAGCTGGTTCAGCACCACGTCGGCGCTCGCGTCCTTCTTGAGTTCGATGACCACGCGGATGCCGTTGCGGTCGGATTCGTCGCGCAGATCCGAGATACCCTCGATCTTCTTTTCACGGACGAGTTCGGCGATCTTGGTGATCATCGTCGCCTTGTTCACCTGGTAGGGAATTTCCGAAACGATGATCGCTTCGCGATTGTTCTTGGCCTTCTCGATTTCCGTCTTTGCCCGGACGATGACGCTGCCGCGTCCGGTGAGCAGGGCCTTGCGGCTGCCGGACAGGCCCATGATCAGGCCGCCGGTCGGAAAGTCCGGCCCCGGAACGATGCCGCACAGGGCCTCTTCCTCGATCGCCGGATTGTCGATCAGCGCCAGCGTCGCATCAATGATCTCGCCGAGGTTATGCGGCGGGATGTTCGTTGCCATGCCGACCGCGATGCCGCCGCCGCCATTGACTAGAAGGTTGGGGAACTGCGCCGGGAGCACGACGGGCTCTTTCTGCGAGCCATCATAGTTCGGCTGGAAATCGACCGTGTCCTTGTCGATATCGGCGAGCAGGTAGGTCGCCTCCTTCGACATGCGGCTTTCGGTGTAGCGCATGGCGGCGGCCGGATCATTGTCGATCGACCCGAAATTGCCCTGGCCGTCGATCAGCATCACGCCCATCGAGAAAGGCTGCGCCATGCGCACCAGCGCGTCATAGATCGCGCTGTCGCCGTGCGGGTGGTAGTTACCCATGACCGCGCCGACGATATTGGCGGATTTCTTGTAGGGCTTGTCCGGCGTGTTGCCGTTCTCGTTCATGGCGTAAAGGATGCGCCGGTGCACCGGCTTCAGCCCGTCGCGCACATCCGGCAGCGCCCGGCTGACGATGACGCTCATCGCATAATCGAGATAGGAGGATTTCATCTCCGACTCGATCGAGATCAGCTCGATCCCGTCCTCGGGGCGGGGCGGTCCGCCGCCATTTTCCGGGGTTTCCGGCTCGTCCGGAGGGGTTGTATCGTCGCTCATGGAAGGCCTTCTCGACGGGGGCAGCAACTCTCGCGCGCCGCGCGCACGAATCGTCGCATTTCAAGCCGAAAGTCTAGCAGTCCACCCGCCTCCGGACCACCCCGGACCGGCTCTTTTTCACAGTTCCCGAAGGGTCAAGCGGGCAAGGGTTCAAGCCCGTGCCCGCCCCAGGCTCAGAACGGAATCTCGTCGTCGAGGTCCTGGCTGAAGCTTTCCTTCGGCCCGCTCATCTTGCGGCTCGCGCCGCCGCCGGCATAACCCGCTTCCCGGCTACCACCACCGCTGCTGGCGGCGCCGCCTTCGCCGCGTCCATCCAGCATCACGAGGCTTGCATCATAGCCCTGCAGCACGATCTCTGTCGTGTAGCGGTCATTGCCGTCCTTGTCCTGCCACTTGCGGGTCTGCAGCTTGCCTTCGATATAAACCTTGGAGCCCTTCTTGAGGTAGCTCTGGGCCACTTTCACGAGACCTTCCGAGAAGATCGCGACAGCGTGCCACTCGGTCTTCTCTTTCTTCTCGCCGGTCGCCTTGTCGCGCCAGCTCTCGGACGTGGCGATCCGCAGGTTGCACACCTGCCCGCCATTCTGGAACTGCTTCACTTCGGGATCTGCCCCGAGATTGCCGACCAGGATCACCTTGTTGACTGAGCCCGCCATGAGGACCTCCGTTTTGTCCGTTTCGCTTTCGATTCGATCTGTCTTACGCTTCCTGCCATAATCTGTCGCCTCACAGGCGAAGAATTCCACCGGTTCAGGCAGGGGCCAAAAAGCAGCCGACCCAAAGATGTTCATACTTTGTTCTTGTCGTCAACCGGGACTCGCGCCACAGATAGACAGCAGGCCATTTCGCCCCGACCGATTAAAGAGATAAGCTGATGCCTGTTACGCTCACCACCCTCGTTGCCGCCGGCACCTTCCTGCTCGCGGTAGTCTGGTTCATCATCCTCGCGCGGGCTTTTTCCAAGAAGTCGGTCATGGATTTCTTATTCTTCGGCAAAAACCCACCTAAAGATCCCGAATAGACGCCTTTTCCCTTTCTCCTCCCGAACGAGCCCAAACCCTCATGGCCGAGTCCCCCTTCATCCGCGTGCGCGGCGCCAAGGAACACAATCTCAAGAACATCGACGTGGACATCCCGCGCGGCGAGCTTGTGGTGATGACTGGCCTGTCCGGCTCCGGCAAATCCTCGCTCGCCTTCGATACGATCTATGCCGAGGGCCAGCGCCGCTATGTCGAGTCGCTCTCGGCCTATGCGCGCCAGTTCCTTGAGCTCATGCAGAAGCCGGACGTAGAATCGATCGAAGGCCTCTCGCCCGCCATCTCGATCGAGCAGAAGACAACCAGCCGCAATCCGCGCTCCACCGTTGGCA
>JAIXVM010000106.1 GCA_027482995.1 Hyphomonadaceae bacterium
AACCGGGCGTTTCCGCCGTCTTCGAAGCGTCTTCGGACAGCTGTTTGGCCGCCCGCATGAGGTTGCGGATGCCCGCCGCCATGCCGAACCCCATCATCACGAGCAGGCCCCAGGGCGAGGACTTCGCAAAATGGTCGATCAGCAGGCCCAATCCGACACCGACGACAACCGAGGCAACAAGTTCCGAGCTGTAGCGTAAAGCCATGCTCGCCGGCGTGTTGACACTGTTCTTTCGCTGGCGTTCGGCCCGGTCTGCCCGCTCCGTCTGCTTGGCTTTTGCCTTCTCGATCCGGTCGCCAAGATCCGAGGGATCAGGTCCGGACATCAGAAGGCTCCTGCCAACGACAGAGGGACAGCGTGCACCACCCCTTCAAATTTCGCGCAAACTATGAGGGGGGCTCTGGCAAGTCAACGGCATAACGACGGATTAAAGACCTTGTTTTTATTGAAATAACTTGAGTTCGGACTGCGCTACTCCGCCGCAACGAGGCGCTCGGCGGCAGCAAGGTCCACAGAAACCAGTTTCGACACGCCCTTTTCCCGCATCGTGACGCCGAAAAGCCGGTCCATTCGGCTCATCGTGACCGGATTGTGCGTGATCACGACGAATCGGGTGTCGGTGCGCTGGCGCATTTCGTTCAGCATGTTGCAGAACCGGTCGACGTTCGCGTCGTCCAGCGGCGCATCCACCTCGTCGAGCACGCAGATCGGCGCGGGCCGCGACAGGAACACGGCAAAGATCAACGCCGAAGCGGTCAGGGCCTGCTCCCCGCCGGACATCAGCGCCAGCGTTCCGAGCTTCTTGCCGGGAGGCTGGGCAAAGATTTCGAGACCGGCATTGAGCGGATCTTCTGCTTCGACGAGGCGCAGCTCTGCCTTGCCGCCGCCAAACAGGGCGATGAACAAGGCCTTGAAGTGTTCGTTGACGAGGTCAAAGGCTTCAACGAGCCGTTGGCGCCCTTCGACATTCAGTGCCTCGACGCCTTCGCGTAGCTTCGCAATCGCGGCGACCAGATCGTCCCGCTCGGCGATCTGGACGCCAAGGCGCGATTCGAGCTCCTCGGCTTCCTCTTCGGCGTTCATGTTGACGCCGCCGAGCTGGTCTCGTTCGCGGCGCAGACCGTCAAGCCGGCTTTCGGCCTCGCGCGGGGTGAAGGCGCCCAGCGCCTCCTCGTCGAGCCCGGCTTCGGCAATGGCAAGTAGCCCTTCGGGTGTACGCTGGAAGGCGGTCCGGGCGTGCTCGATGCTCTCGGCATGCTTGGCTTCGGCGTTTTCGAGCTTCACGGACCAAGCGGCGAGCTGCGCGCGCGCCTCTGCAGCGGCAGTGGCGGCTTTTCGGGCAGCTGCGTCGGCTTCGCGGATCGCGGCTTCCTTGCGCGCGAGTGCGTCGGCGGCGGCCTGACGCTCCAACTCCAACGCCTCGGTTTCGCTGGCAAGGCCGTCGATCTCCGCGCGCAAGGCTTCGGGCCGTTCGCGCGACGTGTGCACGGTCGCAGCCACATCGGCCCGGCGCTCGGTCACTTGCGCGAGACGTTGCTCCGCCGATGCAAGGCGTGCCTGCCAGGCCTCGACGTCGCGGGCGAGTGCCGCCCGGCGGGCCGCCGCTTGTTCGCGGCCGCGAAGCAGGTCTGCCAGCTGGCCGCGCGCTTCGGTTTCCGCGGCTCGGGCCGCTGCGAGGGTCTCGCGGGTCGACAAGAGCGCCTGTTCCAGCGCTGCGTCTTCTTCGGTGCCTGCACCGGGGGTCGCGAGCGCCAGCATTTCGGCGATGGCGATGAGGTCCGTCTCAGCCCGGGCGAGCGCTTCTGTGCCCGCCTCGCGCTTCATCTGGGTGCGTTCGTTGGCCTGCGTCGCCTCGATAGCGGCTGCGCGGGCATCGGTCAGCGTACGCTGGGCCGGGGCAATGAACTGGCGCAGGTGGCGAAGGTTTTCTTCCGCTGCAAGGCGCGCTGCACGCGCCGCTTCGAGGCGGGTTGTGAGATCGGCGAGTTCGGTCTGGCGGGCGACGAGTTCGGTCTGCGCCGCTTCGATCCGGGCTTTCTGTTCGAGGCGCGCGGTCGCGCTGATCGGCGCGTCCGGCGTGCGGATGAAGCCGTCCCAGCGCCAGAGGTGACCGTCGCGGGAGACGAGCCGCTGGCCGGGCTTGAGACCGGCAATCAGGCGCGCGCCGTCCGCGACAAACACAAGTCCGCATTGGGAAAGGCGGGCCGCCAATTCGCCGGGGGCATCCACGAAGGACGTCAGGGGCTCGGCCCCTTCCGGCAAGGTCTGGGCCGAGGCATTCGCGCCGTTCCAGTAGAGTGCGGCTGTGCGATCGGTCGGGGCTTCGATATCGTCACCGAGTGCGGCTGCGACGGCCTTCTCGTAACCGTCGCGGGTGCGCAGTCGTTCCAGCACGGGCGGGGCTGCCGAAGGGCCCGATCGGCGCATCAGACGCGTCAGGCCAGCAATTTCGGCCTCCAGCGAGCGCACCGAATGATTGGCGGCATCGAAAGGCGGAAGCGCCTCGCCCTCGGCGACGCGGGCCCGGGCAAGTTCAGCTTCGGCGAGTTCAACAGCCCGCTCTGCGTCACCCAGCGCGATTTCGGATTCGGCTTCCGCATTCTTGGCCTGACGCAGGCGCAGGAGGTGGATGCCGGAGTCTTCAAGGCCGGTCATCTCGCCGCGCAGGCGCTCGATCTCGGCGGTCAGCATGGCCTGACGGCGCGCCTGCGCCGTAGCATTGTCTTCGGCGGCGCGGCGACGGGCGCGCGCGTCGGACAGGCGCTGCTGCGCATCGTCCGCCGCACGTTCAGCCTCGGTCAGGCGGGCGCGTGAAGCCTCGAGGGCAGCCCGGGCCTCGTCTTCAAGGCGCGCCGTGAGTGCGGCATCTTCTTGCGGAAGGCTTGCCAGTTCATCGCGGGCCTGTGCCAGCGCCGAGGCGGCTTCCTCATGCGTCGTCGTCTCGCGGGCAAAGTCGATCCCAAGGCGAAGCGCCTCTGCTTCCAGGCGCGAATGCGATTCGGCGGCGATCCGGCGTTCGGTTTCCAGTTTTGCCAGCGTGATCCGCGCCTGACCGAGGCGGGCCGCAGCATCCATCTCGGCTTCGCGAAGCGGTGCGAGGCCTTCGCCGGCTTCGATGCGTTCCTTTTCGCGAACGGCGTCTTCGCGTGACAAGTCCTCGACCTGTCGTTTCAGGATATCAAGCTGGGCGCGGGCCGCTTCCATCGTCTGGCGCGCTTCGACCCAGCGCAGGTGCGCGACGAGTGCATCAAGCGCCTGAATCTCTTCGGATATCTTCCGGTAGCGCCGCGCCTTCGCCGCTTGCCGCTTGAGGCTCGCCAGCTGGCGTTCGACTTCGGCAGACACTTCAGCGAGGCGTTGCAGGTTGGCTTCGGCGCCGTCGAGTTTCTGCTCGGCCTCTTGCCGGCGACTGTTAAGGCCCGCGATGCCGGCGGCCTCTTCCAGGATGCGCCGACGGTTCTGGGGCTTTGAGCCGATCAGTTCCGAGATCTGACCCTGACGCACAAGGGCAGGGGAGTTGGCGCCGGTCGAGGCATCCGCAAACAGCAGCTGGATGTCCTTGCCGCGCACGGTGCGGCCATTGATCCTGTAGCTGGAGCCGGCGCCGCGCTTCAGCTTGCGCTCGATCTCGAGCTGGTCGGCGCCATTGAATTCGGGCGGCGCGGTTCGCCGGGAATTGTCGAGCACGAGGATAACTTCGGCCGTCTCGCGAGCCGGACGCCCGTCTGCGCCGTTGAAGATCAGGTCGTCCATCTCGCCGCCGCGCATGGCCTTGGCGGAGTTGGCCCCCATCGCCCAGCGCAGCGCTTCGAGGAGGTTCGACTTGCCGCAGCCATTCGGCCCGACAATCCCCGTCAGTCCCGGTTCGATCGGAACGGTTTGCGGATCAACAAACGACTTGAAGCCGGCAATGCGGAGCTCAGTGATCTGCATGCCGGCACCTCATCGTTACTGCGCGCCTTTTTCGGCGAGCAGGGCGTCGATCTGCTTCGAGAAGCCTTCCGGCGTGCGATAGTCGCCCTCAAAGTTGCGAACCTTGCCGTCGAGTACGAAAGTGGGCGTGCCAGCGACCTGGAATTGCTCGGCAGACTGGTAGACGGCGGCGAGGTCGTCGCGGATGGCCGGGTTTTCCATGCAAGCGTCGAACGCTTCGTCGGTCGCGATGCCGTGCCGCTTCGCGATCGTTTTCAAGGTGTTACCCAGCGCGCCAACCTGGGCGGCCTGAACGATCCCCTCCTGGTTCTCGAACAAGTCGTCGAGCACGGCGAAAAACTTGTCATCCCCAGCGCAGCGGGCGACGACGTAGGCGGCGACGTCAACGGTCCCGTGAATCGGGAATTCGCGGAACACAAACCGGACCTTGCCGGTCGACACGTACTTTTCCTCGATCGTGGGCAGGACGCTGTCGTGGAAGTACTTGCATGCGGGGCAAGTCGGGGAGGCGTACTCGATCAGCGTGATCGGCGCATTCGCATCACCTTTGACATGACCGAGCTCGCCCGATTGCGTGGTGGTCGTTGCACCCGCATTCGCAGCAGGAGTTGTCTTGCTGTCGCCTTTGGCCGCGCCGCAGGCAACGAGTGCCAGGGCGGAAAAAGCCGCAAGGGCGAAACGCCGGGAAAGTGGTGCCATAATCATGAGCCTCGCGTTAGGGAATGAGTCGCGCCGGTTGCCAAATCGTTAAAAAAACCGCCGCGAGCGTTTACGGGTCTGCCGATAGCACAGCCTTGCCCAATGCAACAATTGCGGCGCGCAGACCGGCATTTTCGATCCGTGCCGCGCCGGATTCGAGGGTTGCGGCCTCGTCCGGGGTAAGGGCGCGGGCCTTTCGGCGATAAACGACTGTTTCCGCGCCCCGCGAGATCGGGCCTTGCACGATCCGGATCGCGGTAATGTCACCGCCCGCAGCCACGGACACCCGTTGGCGAATCGTCTCGGACTGGTGCTGAACCAGAGGTGCGGCTTGCGGGATCACGCGCAGCGTCAGGATGCGTCCATCCTTCGAGGCGCTGATCTTTTCAGGATGCGAGAACTTGTAGACCTGCTCGCCGGCAATCTCCCGCCACCGCGCCTGCAGCAGTTTCAGGGGCGGCAGTTTGGCGGCGCCGGACTTGCGCCCCACACGGTCTGCCGAAATCGCGATGGCCTTCATTGGCGGCTTGAGCGCGCGCGCCCGTGTGTAGCGTAGCTTCACGAGTGCGCGGGCTTCCTCAAGCGGATCGAGGGTTGATCTCTGGACCATGTTGGCAAATCTGCACGGCTTCTGCGGCGAGGAAAAGGCATGCACCCGAAAAGTGATCGCGACCTCGCCGGGATGGTGCCCGCCTTGCTCACCTGGTTCGACCGATCGGCTCGCACGCTGCCCTGGCGCAGCCCGCGCGGCGTCGCGCGCGATCCTTACCGCGTCTGGTTGTCGGAGATCATGCTGCAGCAGACCACCGTTCCGCATGCGGCGCCCTATTTCGAAGCGTTCACGCGCAGGTGGCCGACGGTTGAGGCGCTGGCGGCGGCCGCGGATGAAGATGTGATGCAGGCATGGGCCGGGCTCGGCTATTATGCCCGGGCGCGAAACCTGCTGAAATGCGCGCGTGAGGTGACCGCACGAGGCGGCTTTCCCGTCACCGAGAAGGAGTTGCTGACCTTGCCGGGCATCGGTCCTTACACCGCCGGCGCCATTGCCGCCTTGGCGTTCGGCGAAAGGACCGCGGCCGTTGATGGCAACGCCGAGCGCGTCTTCTCGCGCGTGCTGGCCGCGCAGGAAGACTGGGCCGCAGCGAAGCGGCGGATTGGCCAGATCGCAAGAGATTTGGTGCCGGCAAGCCGTCCCGGAGATTTTGCAGAAGCGCTGATGGACCTTGGCTCCGGAGTCTGCACGCCCAAACAGCCGGCTTGCGGACTTTGTCCGATCACGGAGTATTGCGCCGCCTATGCTGAGGGCTTTCCGGACCGCTATCCGATCAAGCCCGCCAAGACCGTCCGACCGGTCCGCTATGGCGCCGCGTATGTGCTTCGGCGAAAGGCGGATGTCTGGCTGATCCGGCGCCCACCCTCAGGCCTGCTTGGCGGCATGCTGGCTCTGCCCTCATCGGATTGGACCGAGACGCGCGCCGAGCGCGATCCCCCCGTGGATGCGGCATGGGCGAGCATCGGCGAAGTCCGGCACGTGTTTACGCACTTTGCGCTGCATCTCGACGTCCGCGTCGCCGAGGCAAGGCGCAAAGATCTGCCGGAAGGCTACTGGGCGCCTGCGGCCGACCTGGCCGGATTGCCCACAGTGTTCGCGAAGGCCGCGTCGCTGGCGGGCCTTAGCGCGCGGCAAAGACGTTGATCTGCACGAAGGCCGCCATGTTGATGGCGACGCTCATCCAGAACAGTGTGCGGAAGGTTCTCTTCTGCGTCTTGTGACGGAACACCTCCTGGCCGATGATGCCGCCGGGCCAGCCGCCGACGAGACCAATCAACAAGAGGATCGTCTCGGAAACCCGCCATTGCTTCTGGTTTGCCGCGCGCTTGTCGAGACCGTAACCGGCAAAGCACGCCACACTCGCAACGCCGTAGATGACCAGCCAGTTGGTCGACACCGGTTGCACGCTGGCGATAGCGGCCGCGATAAAAAGAAATGCCGGAATGACCAGAAACTTCGGACCGCGCTGGACGATCTGCGAACGAAGACTGTGGCTGACCTTCGGCGGGGCGATGGCAACCGCAGCCTTCACTGCCGTCACGTTTTTCGCTTTCGGCTTGCCGTCCTTGCCATATTCAAGCGTGAATTCGTACGCGTGGCCGATCTCGATGTGGCGGCCTTCCTTGGCGAACGCGTTTGCATGCACGAAGACATCCGGCCCGCCGCCATCCGGCGCAAGGAAACCGAAACCGCGCTCGTCGCTCCAGTTGATCAGGCGCCCCGTTGTGCGCGTCGGGGGAGGGGGCGCCGTATCGGTCACCTTACGTTACCTCATCCTTCGCCACCGAAGCGGCGAGTGAAGCCGACAGGAACCGGTCAATATCACCGTCCAGCACACCGCCGGTGTCAGAGGTCTCCACGTTGGTTCTCAGGTCTTTGACCATCTGGTAGGGCTGCAAAACATAAGACCGGATCTGATGGCCGAAGCCGATGGCGCTCTTGTCTGCATACTGCGCGTCTGCAACAGATTTTCGCTTCTGCAACTCCAGTTCGTAGAGCTTGGAGCGCAGCATCTTCCACGCTTCGTCCCGGTTCTGGTGCTGGGAGCGGCCCATCTGGCACTGCACGACGGTGTTGGTCGGAATGTGTGTCAGGCGGACGGCGGAATCGGTCCGGTTGATGTGCTGACCACCCGCGCCCGAAGCGCGGAATGTATCTGTACGGACATCTGACGGATTGATCTCGATCTCGATCTTGTCATCAATGACGGGCGTCACGCTCACGGACGAGAAAGAAGTGTGGCGCCGCGCGGACGAATCATACGGCGAAATCCGTACCAGCCGATGCACACCGGTTTCGGACTTCAGCCAGCCATAGGCGTTCTCGCCCTTGATCTGGACCGTGGCCGATTTGATCCCGGCTTCCTCGCCTTCGCGTTCGTCGAGTTCCTCGACCGTGTAGCCATGTTTCTGGGCCCAGCGCACATACATCCGGCGCAGGATGGAGGCCCAGTCCTGGCTTTCCGTTCCGCCTTCGCCGGCGTTGATCTGCACGTAACAGTCATTGCCATCGGCTTCGCCGGACAGCAGCGCGGCCAGTTCGGCCTTTTGGGCCTTGTCGGCCGCGCGGGCGAGTGACGCCTGGATGTCCGCCTGCATGGCCGGGTCGCCTTCGGACAGCTCCAGCAGTTCCGGGGCGTCGGCGATATCCTTCTCGAGCGTTTCGACGAGGGCGATGCCGTCCGCCAGCTTCTGGCGCTCACGCATCAGTTTCTGGGCGTCCTGCGGATCGTTCCAGAAGTCCGGGCGCTCGGAAAGTGCGGTCAGTTCGTCGAGGCGTTTGGTGGCCGTA
>JAIXVM010000135.1 GCA_027482995.1 Hyphomonadaceae bacterium
ATGATCCTGACCGAGGCGCCCAGCATCGATGCCGGCGAAATCACCGACAAGGGCTACGTGAACCAGCGCCTCGTCATCAGCCGGCGCGCGAACCTCGTGCAGGCGCTGTACGCCGAGCCCCCGGCACCGGGCGTGATCACACTCTGAAATTTTATGTGATGGGCCAGACTGGCCCTTCGCTTGCATCGCGATCAACCCGCCATCACATCGCCGGAATTGGCAGGCACTGGCCGCGACATGACCTTCGACGACGCCCTTCGCAGTCTGCGAGGCCGGATCCCGCTTCCGGAGCTGAAGCCGCTTGACCTGAAATTGCCGATCAACCGCCTGCGCCAGCAGTTCCTCAAGATCGACTATTCGGGTGAACCGGACGCGCCCGAACTCGCCGAAGTCCGTCCCCTGATCATTCCTGGCGCCGCCGGCCCCATGCGTGCCCGCCTCTACGTGCCCCTTGGCGCGGGTGTGCCGCCGGGCCCCGGTATCTTGTTTTTCCATGGCGGCGGGTTCGTGCTCGGCGACCTCGACAGCCATGACATGCTGTGCCGCCGCCTTGCGGATGGATCGCGCTGCCGCGTGCTCGCCGTTGATTACCGCCTCGCGCCGGAACACCGCTTTCCGGCAGCGCATGCCGACGCGCTCGCCGCCTGGGCCTGGGTCCAGGAAAAGGGCGCGCGTATCGCCGGCATGGACCCGGCCCGCATGGCCGTCTCCGGCGACAGCGCGGGCGGCAACCTCGCGGCCTACCTCGCGCAGGAAATGGTGCGCGTCAAAGGCCCGAAACCGGCCTTCCAGCTCCTGCTCTACCCCCTGCTCCAGTTCGCCGACATCCGCTCCAAACGGATGAGCCCGCAGGAGAGCGGCTTCTTTATCTCGGCCAACCTGTTCGAGTTCTTCCGGGGCCACTACCTGCAAGACATTGGCGCCGGCATGGACCGCCGAATCTCGCCGCTGTTCGCCCCGGCCGAGGACCTCAAAGGCCTGCCGCCCGCCCATATCGTCGTGTGCGGCTGGGATCCGCTGCATGATGAGGGGCTCGCCTATGCCGCGAAGCTGCGCAGCCTCGGGATCCGTGTCACGGACCGCGAGTATGCCTCGATGGTGCACGGATTCCTGAACCTCACGCCGATCTCGTCCACCGCGCGCCTCGCGGCCCGGGAAGCCGGCGAGATCACCGGCCGCGCGCTCGGCGCGCTCTGAACGTCCGGTCGCCGCCTCGCTAACCTTCGGGCGCGTGTCGTTGGGGCAACACCGGCGATCTATCTTCTGAATCAAGGCGTTGCGCGTATTCTATGACAGCGAAAACCCTCTATTTGTGCCGCGGGGCCACCGTCCCGCAATAAACCAAGTAGAGGAAACTCCCAGAAATGAAGTTCAACAAACTACTCCTGTCCTCGGCATCGGCGGCCATCATCGCCTTTGTGCCTGCGTATGCGCAGACCGCCGAAGAACCCGCCGCGCCCGCCACTGAAGTCGCCCCCGAGCGCGAATCCGCCATCACCCGCGTCCTGAACGCCGTCACCGTCACCGCCACCAAGAAAGCCGACGTCGAGAACGTCCAGGACGTTCCGGTCGCCGTCACCGCCTTCAACGCCGACACGCTGGAAGCCCTCCAGGTCCGTGATATCGCGAGCCTTTCCTACTCCGCGCCGAACGTGCAGCTGGAAGACATCGGCACCGCCCGCGGCACCGCGAACTTCTCCATCCGCGGCCTCGGCATCAACTCCTCGATCCCCTCGATCGATCCGACCGTCGGCGTCTTCGTGGACGGCGTGTACCTCGGCGTGAACAACGGCATCGTGCTCGACCTGTTCGACCTCGACAGCGTCGAAGTCCTGCGCGGCCCGCAAGGCCTGTTGTTCGGCCGCAACACCACGGGCGGCGCTGTGCTGATCAACACCGGCAACCCGACCGACACGTTCGAATACAAGGCCAAGGCCACCTATGAGGGCCCGATTGATGACGGCCGCGGCGGCCCCTCGACGACCCTTCAGGCCGGCATCTCCGGCCCGATCGCCGAAGGCCTGCTCAACGGCAAACTCGGCGCCTACTACAATTACGACGAAGGCTACTTCAACAACAAGTTCGACAACTCGAACATCGGTGAAGGCCTGACCTATATCGTCCGCGGCGCACTCGAATTCACGCCGACCCCGGACCTCACCGTCCTCGGCAAGCTCGAGACTTTCTCGACGCAAACCGACGGCCCCGCTGCTCGCAACTCCGGCGTCTATAGCCGCGACTCGTTCGACCTCGCGGTGGACAATATCGGCCGCTACAAGAACGACACGCTCTTCGGCACGCTGCGTGCCGACTATGACGTCTCCTTCGGCGACGGCACGATCACGAACATCTTCGGCTACCGCGATCTCGATTCGACGTCGGACGGCGACATCGACGCCCTTCCCCGGGTGTTCGCCCCTATTGCTGGCGGCGGCCCGACCCCGCGCTCGACTTTCCTGTTCCATTCGGACACGGAGCTTGTCCAGGAGCAGGTCTCGAACGAGCTACGCTATGCAGGTACCTTCGGTCCTGCCGAAATCACGACGGGCGTGTTCTACTTCCAGCAGGAGATCGGCTATACCGAGCGCCGCCGCCTGCCGACCGCTTCGGCTGCCCAATTCAACGGCGGCGGTTTCCAGGACCACACCGTGTACGGAATTTTCGGCCAGCTCGACTACGCGCTGACCGACCGGCTGACCGGCATCTTCGGCCTGCGCTACGGCACGGAAGAGAAGACGGTGGACATCACCTATGTCCGTCCACGTCCTTTCTGCTCGGTCGTGGAAGGCACCTGCCCGACCACGGGAACCAACCCCTTCGTGCCGGGAGAGCCGAACGGCTTCACCGACTCCGAGGAATGGTCGAACCTGAACCCGAAAGTCGGCTTCCAGTATGAAGTCAGCGACCTGATGCAGGTTTACGGTCACTACACGCAAGGCGTCCGCTCCGGCGGTTACAACTTCCGCATCACCAACGCTGCTGCCTTCGAAGCGCTCTTCCCGCCCGGCGGCAGCCGCGCCTTCGACGAGGAAGAAGTCTCCGCCTACGAAGCCGGCTTCAAGTATGAAACGGAAGATCGCCGCGGCCAGATCAACGCCGCCGTGTTCTTCAACGACATCACGGACATGCAGCGCGAGCTGAACCTGTCCTCGCCGACGTCGGGCGTTGCCCAGACGATCATCAACACAGCCGACGCCGAAATCCTCGGCTTCGAGGCTGAAGGCCGTTACGCCGTCACTGACAACTTCCTGCTGACGGGCAATATCGGCCTCATCGATGCCGAATACACCAACGTCATCTTCGACATCTCGGGCAATGGCACGGTTGGTCCGGAAGACCTCGCCCTCGCCCTGCCGCGCGTGCCGGAAGCGACCTATGGTGCGGGCTTCATCTATGACCTCGACCTCGGCGACCATGGTACGCTCGTCACGCGTGCGAGCTTCCAGCACCGCGACCAGTTTGCCTACACCGACAACAACTTCGGCTATGTCGACGAGGCCGACCAGGTCGATGCGAACCTGACCTGGAACACACCGGTCGATGGACTGGCGGTTTCCATCTTCGGCAAAAACCTCCTCGACGAAGCCATTGCCGGCGGTGACACGCAGGTTCCGTTCGGCGGCGTCTTCGCCCCGCAGGTTCCGGGCGGTCAGAACCTTTCGGATGGCACCAACGATCCGTTCGATCCGAACCCGGCCGCCGGCACCTTCCAGCCGCTCCAGCCTGGCCGCGTCATCGGCATCGAGTTCTCGATCAAGGGCTGATCGCTGAATCGACAAAGAAACGAGGGGCAGGCTTCGCGGCCTGCCCCTTTTTCGTGTCCGGCTTTCCGAAAAAGAAAACGGCCCCCGTTTCCGGGGGCCGTCTGATTTTATTCCGCAGGCTGAACGGATCAGCCGCCGCCGAACTTCTTCGTGACGCCGATCTTGAAGGTCCGGCCAATCGCATCGCCGGTGAAGGGGTCATAGTTCAGTTCGAGACGGGCGAACGGCGGCGTTTCGTCGAGAATGTTCTCGACCGAGAAGGACACCGTCGTCTCGGCGGGCAGGTTGATCACGACCGTGCCGTCATAGCTGACGAACGATTTGATCGTCTGGCCTTGCGGCAGGATCACGCCTGGCGTCGTGAAGTTCGCGTTCGGCGTGGTGAACAGACCTGTCCGCTGGTCCTCATACTCACCCGTGTAACGCGCCGTCAGTCGTGCGTTCATGTTGTCGGTCGAGGCGTTGGCATAGGCCTCGAACTTCAGTTCCGGCAGCGGCGTCGCCACCGTCTGGAAGTTCAGGAAGCCGACGGCCGAGAACGGCGCACCGGCCCGGACGCCTTCAACCGTGATTTCCCCGACATCGTATTCGAGCACATAGCTGCCGCTGGTGCCGAGTTCGAGATCGAAGCCCCGGCCGCCGACGTCCTCGAACGTATAATCGGCCAGAACGTCGATACCCGAAGTCTTGATGTTCGGGCCATTCGTGTACTGCGTGGACAGACGCGAGACGTTACCCACGGCGCAGGCGCCGGTGAACGTGAATCGGGCCACCAGGGCAGCGAATGCCGGGTTGGTGCAGTTGTTCGGCTGCCCGGTGGGGAACACCGCAGCCACAATCGGGGCAACAGGCTCGGCGATGACGGAGTCGTCAAAGTCGAAGTTCCAGTAGTCCACCGACATGTTGAAGTTACCTGGCTGGAAAATGACGCCGAGGTTGTAGGTCAAGGCGCTTTCCGGCTTGAGAGCCGGATTGCCCGAGATGTCCACGGCGCGGAACGTGCCGCCGACGCTTTGCAGCGACGTGACCGAACCGGTTGCGACCTGGGTAAGCGCCGGACCGCGGAACGTGGTGCTGATTGATCCGCGAACGGCCAGAGGTTCGGCGATCTGCCAGCGGGCCGACAGTTTCGGATCGAAGGTCGAGCCGACATCGCCGCCGTAATCCTCGTACCGTGCGGCGAGCGAGGCATTGAAGCTCTCAGTGAACGGAAGGCTGACCTCGCCGAACAGGGCATAGATGTCCTGCTTGGCATTCAGCGGACGGGCGCCGGCGAGGAAGCCGAGCACGCCAACCGGTTGCGCACAGGTCGTGGTGCCGGTGGTGACAGTCGCGATACAGGGGTTAACGTCGAGGTTGGCAATGTCATTGAACTGACGGTCGTACTCTTCCTCGCGATACTGGGCACCGAAGGCCCAACCGATGGGACCGTCGCCGAGCTCGATCGGCAGCTTGCCGTCCAGCACCGCTTCGACCACCGTCAGTTTGTATTCCTGCTCCGTGAAGGTGTCGTCGAGGATGAAGTCGAGCACTTCTAGGGAGTTCGGAGTCGTGAACTGCGGGTTACCTACCCCGTTCGTGGCACTGGTCTGGATCGCCGTCGAGAACGGGTTGAACCAGAGGCAGTTGTTGAGCCCCGGGGTGTTCGCCGCGACGTTACAATTCGCACCGCCCAAGCCGCGCAGCGCAAGCGCGTAACGGTTGACGACGGTGTCCTCGTTCGTCCGCCGGCCGATCTGCGAACCAGTGGTGACGGAGGTCGTGTAGTTGATCGAGTCCGTCAGCTGACCTTTCAGCTCGGCCGACAGACGGTAGTGCTCATACTCGCGGAAGCTGCGCTCGGACCCGCGTCCGCCAGCCAGAGCATTGCCAGCAAGACCCAACGGCCGCGTCGCGATCAGGAAAGCGCCAGCGGTGCCGGCGGGTACGAGCCCGGGGTTCTGGGCAGCCAGGCTTGCAAAGCCAGGGTTCGTGAGCGGAACGAAGAATTGTCCCGGGACGATCGATGCATCGGCTGTCGGGCCGCTCGCGCCGCCGACGGGCGGGAAGGAAGGCGAGAAGGCAATTTTCGGAACTTCGGTCGCCGAATAGAAGCCTTCCAGCGTCAGGTTGCTGGTTTCGCCGATCTCGAAGTCGGCTTTTCCGAGCACCTGGTAGCGGTTCTCCTCTTCGACAATGTTGTCGAACGGGGTGAACTGGAAGCCGCAGATCGGCGTCGTCGGGTTGGCGAGCAGCGGCGTGCCGCCGAGCGTCGCGCATTGCGGATCGCGCCGAACGCCGCCGGTGGGCGAGAACGCCGCACTGACGGGCAGGAATGCACCCGGGTTGCCGACGAGCGACCAGCCACCCTGCGGGTTGCCAACGAAGTCGCGGATTGCGAAATCACGCTCGGTGGTCGCCAGCTCCGACCGGTGCTGGTAGCCTGCAGCGAGCAGGAAATCACCGAAATTGGTATCCCAGCCGGCAATGCCGTTCAGTGTGTAGTCGCCGTCGGATCCGTCCACGACCTTGTAGGTGCCGCCGACTTCATAGCCCTCGAAACCGGAGCGCGTGATGAAGTTGACCACGCCTGCAACGGCGTCCGAACCATACGTTGCGGCGGCGCCATCCTTGAGGACTTCGATCCGCCCCACGGCGGCGAGCGGCAGGATGTTGGTGTCGACCGAGCCGTTGCCAGCGAAGGCGAACGGGTTCGGCGCAAGGCGCTTGCCGTCCAGCAGGACCAGCGTCCGCGACGCACCAAGGCCGCGAAGGTTGACCGTACCCGAACCTTCAGAGCCCTGGGCGCGGCCGTCGAACTGGTTGGTGTCGCCAAGCACACCGCTCGAAACGGGCAGCGACTTGATGATGTCGAGCGCCGACGGGCTGCCCTGGTTGAGCAGATCTTCGGAAGACAGAACGTCCACCGGCAGGGCGGCATCTTCCGGCGTGCCCTGGATGAGCGAACCGGTCACCGTCACCGTGCTGACGCGGCGCTCCGTCGTTTCTTCTTCCTGTGCCTGCGCGACCATGGCGCCGGACAGCGCAATGGCGGACGCATAAAACAGCATTCCCTTGAGTTTATTCATTCGTTTCCTCCCGAAACTATGTGGTTTGGCGCAAGCGTTTGCCGCTTGTCATGAATTTGACCAATTCCCATCATTGAGGGTCTGCAGAGGTCCGCAAGAGGCGATCTGTGCTGCACCGCTGCATGCAAAATTGGAACTGACACTGTTGCGCATGCCGCAAGGACAAGCGCATTTCCCTTGGGTTACGCCGCAAACACTGGTGCGTTCGAAAAAGGTACCCTCTTGATCCCCTTCACACGACTTTCCGCGCACCTCGCCGACCCCGTCACTGCGGCAAACTTTCCACGTACAGTGTTGCGCTGGCGCAACCAACGCTGGGCTGAAGCGGTCGGACTTGGAGGGCTGGATGATTCCGACTGGACGCGCCATTTCGGCCGCTTCGAAACCCTGCCGGGCAACCTGCCCCAGCCACTCGCGATGCGGTATCACGGCCACCAGTTCGGCACGTACAATCCGGACCTCGGCGACGGGCGCGGCTTCCTCTTTGCGCAGCTGCGGGACGGCGCCGGCCGCCTCCTTGATCTTGGCACCAAGGGGTCGGGCCAGACCCCCTGGTCGCGCCGCGGCGATGGCCGCTTGACCCTCAAGGGCGGCGTCCGGGAGATCCTCGCCGCGAGCTATCTCGAAGCGCTGGGCGTCAACACGTCGAAGGCCTTCAGCCTGATCGAGACCGGCGAATCACTCGAACGCAACGATGAGCCCTCGCCGACGCGCGGCTCGGTCCTCGTGCGCCTCTCCCACAGCCATGTCCGATTCGGCACCTTCCAGCGCTGCGCCTACCTCGAAGACCGCGAAGCGATGGCCGCGCTGGTCGATTACTGCGTCGCCGAATTCCATCCGGATGCCGATGACCCGGACAGCGCCCGCAAGACCTGCGCCCTGTTGGAGCGCGTCGCCGTCGCCACCGGCAAGATGATCGGCCAATGGATGGCCGCCGGCTTCGTGCACGGCGTGATGAACACGGACAATTTCAACATCACGGGTGAGACGTTCGATTTCGGCCCGTGGCGCTTCCTGCCCCAGTCCGACCCGAACTTCACCGCTGCCTATTTCGACCAGAACGGCCTTTACCGCTTCGGCCGCCAGCCCGTGCAGGGCGGCTGGGCGCTGCAGCAGCTTGCTTCGGCCCTGCTACTGCTAGCGGACGCCGAAGACCTCGCCCCATCCCTCGCGCCCTATGAACCCGCCTACCGCGAGAGCTTCGCCGCCCACACCCACGCCCTGCTCGGCCTGACATCGACCGGCGATCTCGCCAGCGACATCGGCCTTCTCCAGGCCTTCTATGGCTGGATGACCGAGTCCGGCGCGAACTGGCCGCAGACCTTCTTCGACTGGTTCTGCGCCAGCGAAGCCCGCGCCGCCGCCTCGCCGCATGCGGCCGTCTATGCGCAGCCCGCATTCGCGCCGGTCCGCGCCGCTTTGCTAGCCCGCGCGCCCGCCCGCCCCGAACGTCTCGGCCATCCCTACTTTCAGAAGCCGGCGCCGGTCAGCATGCTGATCGACGAAGTCGAAGCGCTCTGGGACCCCATCGCCGCGAGTGACGACTGGTCCGCCTTCAAGGCCAAGACGGACCACATCGAGGAAGCCCGGATCGCGCTTGATCTTGGGCCGGGCGCTCTGACGCCGCGATAGTCCTTGATCCGGGCCGCGCCTCCGGGGCACTAACGGCGCATCGCTTGAGGAGCCACCGCGCATGTCCGACACGCCCCGTCCCGGCCCGCTCTCCGGCATCCGCATCATCGACATGAGCACTGTCGTGCTCGGCCCCTTCGCCACGCTCATTCTCGCAGATCTCGGCGCCGAAGTGATCAAGATCGAGCCGCCCGGCCGCGGCGACATGATGCGCGGCGCGGGCCCCACCCCGGTTGAGGGTGTCGGCCCGATCTACATGGCGCTGAACCGCAACAAGCGCTCCATCGAACTCGACGCCAAGACGCCGGAAGGCAAGGAAGCGCTGACGGAACTTCTGAAGACCGCCGATGTCTTCTTCCACAATGTCCGCCTCGCCGGCATGGACCGCCTCGGCTTCGGCTATGAAGACGTGAAGGCGCTGAACCCGGCGATTGTCTACGTCCACTGCGCCGGCTTCGGTCAGGGCGGGCCCTACGAGCTGCGCCAAGCCTATGACGACCTCATCCAGGGCGCGTCCGGCTTTGCCGACCTCAACGCGATCCGCTCGGGCGGGCGCCCCGAATACGCGCCGTCGCTCGTCGCCGACAAGACCGTGGGCCTGTTCGCCACCTACGCGACGCTCGCCGCCCTGGTCCACAAGGCGAAAACCGGCGAAGGCCAGTTCGTGCAGGTGCCGATGCTGGAATGCTTCACCTTCTTCAACATGGTCGAAAACCTCTACGGCGAGACGTTCGTCCCTGCCCGCGGCAAGCTCGCCTATACCCGCTCCGTCAACCCGAACCGCCGCCCCTACCCGACGCTCGACGGCTATATCGGCCTTGTTCCGTACTCGGACGAGCAGTGGGAGAAATTCTTCGAGA
This sequence comes from Hyphomonadaceae bacterium, assembly GCA_027482995.1. Taxonomy (GTDB): domain Bacteria; phylum Pseudomonadota; class Alphaproteobacteria; order Caulobacterales; family Hyphomonadaceae; genus Hyphomonas. The sequence goes on from JAIXVM010000135.1 coordinate 9,325, forward strand.
TCGGTGGCAAGCCGAACGTCTTCCGCGACCCCCGCTTCAGCACCTACAAGGCCCGCACCGAAAACACCGGCGCCCTCTATGCCCTGATCGAGGAAGTCGCCGCCACGCGGACCACGGATGAATGGCTCGTGCTGCTGGATGACGCGAACATCCCCGCCATGCGCTACAACACGTTGCCGGAAGTCCTCACCGACGCACACCTCGTCGCGACCGACTTCTTCCAGCAGGTCTCCGCCCCCGGCCTCGGCACCTACCGCGCCATGCGCCACCCCGTGATGTTCTCCGAAACCCCAGCCAACAGCCAGCGCCTCCACCCGCCGGAGCTCGGCGCGGATACGGAGACGATTCTTGAGAGCTTAGGCCTCGGCGTCTGACGCGCCCGTTACACTCCAGACGGCTTAGCTCTCGGGCTTGGCGTAGTGGGCGGGTTTGATCACGTCCATCAGCCGATGCGGCTCCTTGATCGGACCAAAGCCGAGCTCTGAGTAAACGCCATGCGCATCCAGTGTCCCCAGCATCCAGCGGCGTACCGTTTGGGTGTCAGGATGCTCCATCAGGGTACGGACGAGCCCGCGTCCCAGGCCGTCGCCGCGATGCCCGGGCGCCACGATCACATCGCAAACCCACGCGAACACTGTTCGGTCCGTCACCGCGCGGGCAAAACCGATCAGCACGCCCGCCTCGCTGCGCGCAATGGCGCAGAGCGAGTTGGCACAGGCGCGTTCAACCGTGTCCCGGGGAATGCCGGGCGACCAGTAGGTCTCACGCAACATCGGATGCAGCACGTCGATATCAGCGTCGGTGGGTGGCTCAACCGAGATCATCGCGCACGCCTCCCAACTTGCCCACGCGCCGCGCATGTCGCTCGCCGCCAAACTCGGTTGTAAGGAACGCCGTCACGCACGCCTTCGCCATTTCGATACCGATCACACGCGCGCCCATCGCAATCACGTTGGCGTCATTATGCTCGCGCGCCAGCGCCGCCGACAACGGCTCCGAAACAAGGGCGCAGCGCATCGCGGGATGGCGGTTCAGCGCGATGGAAATGCCGATCCCCGTCCCGCAGAGCGCGATGCCCCGCTCGGCATGACCTGCCGCAAGATGCGCCGCCAGCTTGTAACCGAAATCGGGATAATCGACGCTGGCGGCGCCATCCGTACCCAGATCATCGATCTCATGCTTCTGGTCCCGCAGCCAGCCGGCAAGCTCGGCCTTCAGCCCGGCGCCTGCATGGTCCGATGCAATCGCGATCCGCATCCGGCTTTCCTGTTCCCGCCCCTCCCGTTTCATTTCGGGGCCGTGCACTCCGGGTCTTCGCCATCCAAATAGTCCACACTGGCCTGCCTCGCCCAACCGCGTGTGCCGTCCGCGCGCAGAAGTTCGTGCCATTGGCCAGCCCGCGGATCGGGATTTTCAGCCTCGGGGTCCCAGCGGACTTGTGGGCTGCCATCAACCCAGGTGTAATCGCCCCGCCACCAGGCAGCATATGTGCCTTCGCCTTCATAGTTGAGATAGTAGATCACGTCCCCCGCGACGTATCCGTCATACGTTTCGAGCACCACGCCGCGTAGCGGTGTCGAGAAGGACTTGAAGTCCCTGTTGTCGACGCACTCACCTGCCGGAATGGTGGCGAGGAGAGGAGAGCCAGGGTCGGGACGCTCATAGAGCGGCGTCGGCGCCGCCGTGCGCATCAGGTTGGGCGGACAGTCCTCGAAACAGGTATCGCTCGTGATCTCGAACGAGTCTTCGTAGATTTCCTTAGGCGGCGGAATGCTTGCGGCCAGCACCGGATTGGTGAGCCGTTCGCTCCAGGGCAAGGCCGGCGCATCCGGTCCCATCGCCCACCTGTAACAAGACACGGTATAGTCTTCCGGATCATGGTCTGCCGGGCAGGCGCCGCGCCGGAAGCATTCCGTTTCGTTCCAGTATGCTTCCGAGCCGGAGTAAGGGTCTCTCGCGCCCGGCTGCAGGTAACACGCCGGACCGGCCACCTTTCTCCGAGCCCAGGTTGTGGGCGGCGGCAGGATCCGCAATCCAACACTGTCCCACGGCAGGCCCGCTTCGTTTGCGCCGGTTGCCCATTTGTAACATCCGCTTCCGGACTCTCCGCGACCGCCCGAACAGCTGTCCATGGCGTGGCATTCATAATCGTCCACCAAGTCCGGGCGCGGCACCCAGCCTTCGTCATCATTCTTGAGCCAAAAACACTGGGCTGGTGCGGCTGTTTTCGCCTCGGCGGGAACAGGCTCGGCAGCCGCGGGTGCCGCAGCCTTCGGCTTCGACATGACCGGCAAGCCGAAACTGTCCCACGGCATGCCAGGTTCGTTGGCGCCCGTCGCCCATTTGTAACATCCGCCGCCGGACATCCCGATCCCACCCGCGCAGCTGTCGAGTTCGTAGCAGAATTCCGGATCGGTCAAATTTGCTTGCGCAACCCAGCCCTCGCCCGCATCCGACAACCAGTAACACTGCGCCGGGCCAGACGCTGGAATCGGTTGGACCAGCTCCGCCGCCGGCGCCTCCTTCGTCACGCACGCCGCGAGGAGTCCCGCAAACAGCACGCCCGCAGCCAGCCCAACCCGAAGTGTGCGTGGTCTGATCATTCCCGGTCCCCCTCCGCGCGTGAACAACGCTGGCATTCGCCCGTGAAATGCCCAGCCTGTCAACGTGCCCCGCACGCCGCGCTTACACCGGCTTCGCCACCATCAACCAGGTTGCGATCACCAGCGGCACCGTGCTCACCAGTCCCCAGGCGAGCCAGCGGCGGGACAGCGCGCGGTACGCCTCGCCCACATCGCCGGCGGGAAACGCCTTCGCCAGCCGCGCCTGTTTCACCTGGATCGGCACAAGTACCAGTAGCCAGACGAGGCCCGACACGAAGAACAGGACCTGACTCCAGAGTAGCCAGCCCTCCCCGAGCGGATACCCGGCCGAAATCGCCATGCCATATCCGCCGAGAATGATCAGCGCCGCGCCCCAGGCGGTCATCGACCAGTCCGTGTACGTCACCAGCTTCTGCGCAAACCTGAGCACCTCGGGGCGCCCGTCACGGTCCGCGAAGAACTTCCAGATTGCGGTGACGGTGATGTTCCCCATCAGCATCGCGACGCCCGTGATGTGCAGGAACTTCGCGACATCATAGAGCATGGAATGGGTCCTGGGCGGACGGGCGCGTCATCCCGCGAGCCGCGCGATTTCCTCTTCGGACAATTCCGAATTGTCGTAGACGTTCTGCACGTCATCAAGCTCGTCCAGCACATCCAGCAGCTTCATCAAGAGGTCGGCATTGTCGCCCGAGACCGCGACGTTCACTTTCGGCTTCCAGATGATCTTCGCCGAGACCGGCTCCACCTTGCCGCCGAACGCCTCGGCGAGCGCCGTCGTCACCGCCGCAAAATCTTCGCGCGCGGTGTAGATCCAATGGCCCTCTTCGTCCGATTCCACATCCTGCGCGCCGGCCATGATCGCGGCTTCCATCACCTGGTCCGCCGTGCCCGCGCTCACTGGATACTCGATCTCGCCGAGCTGGTCGAAGTTGAACGAGACAGACCCCGTCGTGCCCAGCGCGCCGCCATTCTTCGAGAAGGCCGAGCGAATATCGGTCGCCGACCGGTTCTTGTTGTCGGTCGAAGCCTCGACGATGATGCCCACGCCGCCCGGTCCGACGCCTTCATAGCGGATGTCCGCATAATCGGCCCCGCCGGCGCTCTGGCCCTTGTCGATGGCGCGCTGGATATTGTCCTTCGGCACCGAGACGCCCTTGGCGTTCTGCACGGCGAGGCGCAGGCGCGGGTTCATCGCCGGGTCCGGCCCGCCCATCTTCGAGGCGACCGTGATCTCCTTCGCGAGGCGCGCGAACAACACGGCGCGCTTCTTGTCCTGCTTGCCCTTGCGGTGCTGGATGTTTGCCCATTTGCTATGGCCGGCCATGGATAACTCTCTTGGTTTTGTTCGGTTTCCGGTGCGGCGCGCTCTCTAACGCAGCGCCCAGCGGATGGAAAGCACCGCTCTGCCTGGTCCCCGAACCCCGCCTCGGCGGCCGCCCATGCTGGCCCTGCCCTTACTTCTGTTCGGTTTCCTTCAGCAGGCCGAGATCATATTCCGCCGCCACTGCCGCCGCATCCAGTCGCGCGCGCACCTCAGCCGAGATCACGGGGGTGCGCGACAGGTACCAGAGGAACCGGCCCGACGGCTCGCCAACCACCGCCTGATTGTACCCGTCATCAAGATAGAGGATCCAGTAATTGCCGTCGCCCGCCAGCAAGGGGATCGGGGCAAAGTTCACGAAGATGCGCGCGCCGTTCGATCCGTCCATGACCCGCGCCACCGCCTCGGCGGAGCGCGGCTTGCCATCCTTGGTGCCGAACCGGCAGGTGTTCAGCACATCGACGCGGCCATCCGCGCGCAGCGTGTACTCGGCGGTCGTGCCCTCGCAATCCTTCTGGAAGCTCGTCGGATAGCGCGCGATCTCATACCAGAGGCCCATATACCGCGCGACATCCACCGAAGGCACCGCTGCCAGCGGCGGCGCATCCGCCGCGCGCCCGGACGGCCCCGCCACGCAGGCAGACAAGGCCAGTGACGCGGCAGAAATCATCAGGAGACGGAGCATCAGGCGGGATTCCTCTTGATCAGCTGCTTGGCAATGATCATGCGCTGCAACTCATTCGTGCCTTCGCCAATGCAGAGCAACGGCGCGTCACGGTAAAGACGTTCCAGCACGTATTCTGTCGAATAGCCGTAGCCGCCATGAATGCGCATCGCTTCCGTCGCCACTTCCAGCGCCGTCTCCGAGGCAAACCATTTCGCCATGCCCGCTTCCATATCCACCCGCTCGCCGGAATCGTAAGCGCGCGCGGCGTCTTCCGTCAGCAGTTCCGCCGCGCGGGTCTTCGCCGCCATCTCGCCCAGCTTCAGCTGGATCGCCTGATGCTCGCAGATCGGCTTGCCCATCGTCTTGCGCACCTGCGAATAGGCCACCGATTCCCGCAGCGCCCGGCGCGCAATACCAACACCGCGCGCGGCGATATTGATCCGGCCAAGCTCCAGCCCGCCGGTCGCCATGTAGAAGCCCTCGCCTTCCTTGCCGCCGACCAGGCAGAGGCTCGCGTCGCACTCATAATCCTCGAAGATGAACTCGCCCGAATCGATGCCCTTGTAACCGAGCTTGCCCAGCTTCTTGCCGTTGCGCACACCCTTCAGCGGCTGCCTCGTCTGCGGATCAATCTTCGGAACGATCAGCATCGACATGCCGCGGTGACGTGGCTGCGCATCGGGATCGGTCTTTACCAGAAGCGCCACGCAATGGCCTTCGATGGCGTTCGAGATCCACGTCTTTGTTCCGTTCACGACATATGTATCGCCGCGCCGCTTGGCGACGGTCCGGATGCCTTGCAGGTCGCTTCCGGCGTCCGGCTCTGTGAGGCCAAGCCCGCCGCGCATGTCGCCGCTCGCAAACTTCGGCAGCCAGAATTCCTTCTGCGTGTCTGTCCCGAACTTCTGCACGATGATCGCCATCATCATGTGTGTATTGAATATGCCCGTCAGGCTCATCCACTCTTCGGAAATCATGGAGACGATGCGCGTATAAGTCGTCGCCGAAAGACCAAGGCCGCCATAATCCGGGTGAACGAGCGCGCCGAACAGGCCAAGCTCGGTCATGTCAGCCACAAGATCGGCCGGCCATTCATTGGCATGCTCATACTTCATCGCGACCGGCGCGACCTTCTTCTCGATCCATTTCTGAATGGCATCGAGCATCTGGCGCTCATCGGCTTCGGAGTGGATTGCAGTATCGGCCATCGCCGGGATCCTTTGCGTTACCAGTATTCTTTCATCAGTTCGCTCGACCAGTCCGGCTGGCGAATCTCGCCGCGCGGCAGGAACTCCGCCATCACCGGTTTGATATCCAACACCGGGGTCCCATCAATCGCATCAAGACCCTCGACTTCGATCCTTCGGCCGGTGACCGAGATAATCCGGCACACCGTAACGCCAATCCGGTTCGGGCGGTTCTTGCCGCGCTGCGCAAAGATGCCGACCATCGGCCAGTCCGGATTGCCGCGCGGGCGGCGGGCGCCTGTTTCGATCTTCGCGTCCGGCACAAGATGGAACTGGAAGATGATCTCGGCATGGCTGAACGCATCAAGCCCGGCCAGCGCCTCGGGCGGCAGGAAGTCCTCCAGCTCGATCGCGGCGCGCTCGCCGCCCCAATTGTCATCCTCCGGGGACGAACGGCCGCCGCGCACATATGCGATAGGTGTCACCGGTAACGCTGTCATGATCAGGCCCCGTTCAAACTGGACGCGCGCTCGCGATCACACGCTCGGCTGCGAGGATCACCGGCCGGTCGATCATCTTGCCCTTGTGCAGCGCCACGCCGCCACCCGCCGCGCCCATCGCGGCGAGGATCGCGCGCGCGTCTTCAAGTTCAGCCTCGGTCGGCGAATAGGCGGTGTTCACCGCATGCACCTGATCGGGATGGATGCAGGCCCGGCCGGAGAAACCCATCGCCTTCGCCTTGCGCGTCATCGCTGCAAGTCCGTCCGCATCCTTCGTATCAAGATAGGGCACGTCATAGGCGGGCGCTCCGGCCGCGGCGCAAGCAGCGGCGATCGTGCCGCGCGCCGTCAGCATCGCGTCCCAGTCGGACACATCCGCGCCGAGGCTGGCCGAGTAATCCACGCCGCCGAACAGCACGCCGCCGCTCGCCTGCTTTGCGATCTCGGCCGCATTGAACAGCGCGCGTCCGCTCTCGATGATGGCGATCAGCGGCATCTGGCGGCCAAAGGCTTCGGCAACGATCTCGAGATCAACGGCGGTCTCGGTTTTCGGGACCATCAGGAAATCTGCGCGCGCCGCGGCTGGGGAGGCGGCCAGCGCGGCAAGGTCCGCGCAGCCAAACGCGGTGCGCGGCGAATTGATCCGCAGGCCCAGATGGCGCCCGCGCCAGGCGCCGAGCCAGGCCAGCGTGTCGGTCCGCGCCTGAGATTTGTCAGCCGGCAGAACCGCGTCCTCAAGGTCGATGATCACCGCGTCTGCACCGGCCGCAACCGCCTTGCCGAAGCGGTCAGACCGGGCGCCGGGCACGAACAGGAGGGAGCGGTACACGAACACGGGCACTCAGCCTTTTATTGCAGGCCTCATGCGGTATCGGACGGGCATTTCCGGGTCAAATGGAAACCCGTCTCACGGGCGATTGCGCCGCCCCACCAATCACGCCAATGTGCCGCCGGGGAATGGGAGCCGGGCATGATTGCGATCCAGTATCTGGGATCCGAACGCGTTGTGGAACTCGGCCTTGCCGAGCTGCGCGGCGCGAGCATCGAGCAGCAGGATTTCCTGCGCGCCGATCTCAGCGGCCGCGACCTTGCCGGCGCCGTGTTCCGGGACTGCGAGCTGCGCGCGGCCTGCCTCGACTGGGCAAGCCTTGAAGGCGCCCGGTTTGACCATGCGCGCCTGATGTCGGCAACCTTCCGGCACGCCCACATGCGCAGCGTCTCGCTGCGCCACGCCAGCCTCCGCCGCGCGGACCTTTCCGGCGCCTGCCTGATCGGCGCGGATTTCACCGGCGCGTCCCTGCGCCATGCCCGCCTGGACGGCGCCAATCTCTGCGGCGCAACCTGTCTCTGGATCGATGACGAGGGCCTCAAGCTGGACGGCGCGCTCTATGACGGCGCAACGCAGCTGCCGCCTGCCTTCCGCCCGTCCGAGCGCGGCATGATCCGGCGGCTCACCGCCAGCCGCGCTTGACTTAACGCCGCCCCGTCCCCACCCCTTCTGGCATCCATGTCCACGCTGAAGGCCATCCTTGGCCCCACCAATACCGGCAAGACCCACTATGCGATCGAGCGGATGCTCGCGCACGGCACGGGGATGATCGGCCTGCCGCTGCGCCTGCTGGCGCGCGAAGTGTATGACCGGGTGGTCGCAGCCAAAGGCTATGCGAACGCCGCACTGCTGACCGGCGAGGAACGCATCTGCCCGCCGACAGCGCGCTATTTCGTCTGTACCGTTGAATCCATGCCAGCAGATGTCCGGGCGGACTTTGTCGCCATCGACGAAATCCAGCTCGCCGAGGACGATGATCGCGGGCACGTCTTCACGGACCGCATCCTGCACATGCGCGGCAACCACGAGACGCTGTTGCTCGGCGCCGACACGATGCGCGGCCTGCTCAAGGAACTGAAACTGGGTGTGGAAACCGAACCGCGCCCGCGCTTTTCCGAGCTGCGCTATGCGGGCCATGCCAAGATCACCAAGCTGCCGAAGCGCACCGCCATCGTCGCGTTCAGCGCCGAGGAAGTGTACGCAATCGCTGAACTCCTCCGCAGGCAGAAGGGCGGCGCGGCGGTTGTCATGGGCGCGCTCAGTCCGCGCACGCGCAACGCGCAAGTCGCGCTCTACCAGTCCGGCGAAGTCGACTTCATCGTCGCAACCGATGCTATCGGCATGGGGCTGAACCTCGATGTCACCCGCGTCGTGTTTGCCTCGCGCACAAAGTATGACGGGCGGCGCCACCGCGCCCTGTCACTCGCCGAATGCGCGCAGATTGCGGGCCGCGCCGGACGGTTCCGCACGGACGGCGAATTTGGCGAAACGGGCAGCTGCCCGCCCTTTCAGGACGAAGAATGGAAAGCCATCGAAGGGCACCGGTTCGATCCGGTCGATGCGATCCAGTGGCGCAATTCCGCGCTCGACTATGCAAGCCTCAAATCCCTGATCCGCTCGCTGGAGCGCCCGTCCGGCAATCCGGTGCTGATCCACAATCCGCGCGCGCTGGACGAATGGGTGCTGCGCCGGATGAGTGAGGACGGCGCCATCGGGCCGAATGTGACGGGCGACCGGAAAGTCCGCCGCCTTTGGGACCTCGCCCGGCTGCCGGACTTTCGCAAGGCCGGCCCGGAAGGCCACGGCCGCCTCGTGCTGGGCCTCGCCGAGACACTCGCCGACCCCGATGCGCGCCTGTCGGATGAAGGCCTGCGCCGCCGGATGGATGACCTGTCTTCCGTGCGCGGCGATATCAACCAGCTGCAACAACGCCTCGCCGCGATCCGCACCTGGACCTACGCCGCCCACCGCGAAGACTGGCTTGAAAATCCTTCCTATTGGCAACAGAAAACCCGGGAGATTGAAGACTCCCTGTCAGACGCGCTACACGAGGCGCTGACGGCCCGTTTTGTGGACCGGCGAACCACGGCCCTGCTCGCCAGCTTGAGGAAAGAAGATGCGCTCGTGACTGATCTGACGCCTGACGGCGATGTAACGGTTGAAGGACACCTCGTCGGAAGATTGAGGGGCCTCAGCTTTGAACCCGTCGTTGATGCCCGCACCCTCGAAGGCAAGGCCGTACGCGGCGCGGCGCTGGCCGCCGTGCGCCCGATGCTGACGGCGCGGCTTGCGCAGATTGCGACGGCGCCTGCCGAAGCCTTCAAGCTGACTGAAGGCGCCGAGATCGAGTTCCAGGGCGCGCCGGTTGCCCGCCTTGCCAAGGGCGCGCAGTGGATGATGCCGCGCACGGAACTGATTGGCGCGCTGGAAGCCGAAGCCTCCGAGCGCCAGGCCGCGCTGACGCGGATCGAGGAATGGGTGCGCGGCGAAATCGGTCGCATCCTGCCGACCCATGCCAAACTCGCCTTTGCCCGCAGCGGCGAAGCGATGGAAGGCATCCTTCGCGGGCTCGCCTTCCGCATCCTCGAGAGCGGAGCCAGCATTGATCTGCGCACGGATGAGTCCGCACCGCGCCTCGACGCGGCGCAGCGCGAGACGCTGAAAGCCGCCGGCATCCGCGTGGGCCGCGTTGCCGCCTATGTGCCGGACGCGCAGAAGCCTGCCGCGCAGAAGATGATCGCCATCCTGAAAGCCGTGGAATCGTCGACCGAATATCCGCTCGCCCCGGAAGGCGCCGGATCGTTCGGCCTGGACGGCACCTGGCCGGAAGCAGCCCTCGTCGCCAATGGCTATCTGCGATTTGGGCGCCGCGCAGTCCGCGCCGACCTTGCCGAACGTCTCGGCTGGGAACTCGCCAAGCGCCGCAAGGCTGCGGCCAAGGCGACCTTCGAGATTCCGATTGATCTTGCTTCGGTGATCTCCTGCCCGTCCGATGACTGGCATGCTGTGCTGAAAGGCTTCGGGATCGCCCCGGCCGAAAAGAATCCCGAGACCGGCGCCGTCACCTTGTGGCGCTTCTCGGCACGCGCCCGGCCGGAAGGCGACGAGCGTCCGCCGCGGCGCTCCGATCGTCCGCAGTCCGGCCGTCCGGCTACGGAGCAAGCGAAACCGGAGGGCGATGCCCCCGCTGGCGCACGGCCCCCGCGCAGCGAACATGCGCGGCCGGATAACCGCCAGGGGCGGCGCCCGGATAACCGCTCTGACAACCGCTCTGACCGGCGGCCAGACAATCGTCAGGATAACCGGAAGCCCGGCCATTCTTCTGCCCCGACGGAGCGGCGCAGCAAGCCGATCGATCCCGACAGCCCCTTCGCCGCGCTCGCGGCCCTGCTGCCGCCGCCGAAACCGGCCAAGCCGCCGCGGCCGCCAAAGGCCCCGAAACCGCCCTCCGCGCCAAAAGCCGCGCAGGGCGGCTTTCGCTATCGCCCGTTCCGCTAGAGGCGGTCAGACGCTGGCGGGCCGATGATCCCTGACGAAGGCGCCGAAACGGCGGTGCGCGCCGATGTCTGGCTATGGCGCGCCCGGTTCTTCCGGACACGCGCCTTGTCCGCCGCGTTCATCCGCAAATCCGGCCTGCGCGTCACGCAAGGCGGATTGACCCGCCGGTCCGACAAGCCCGGCCTGACCCTGAGCGCCGGCGACATCGTGACATTCGGGAAAGGCGCCGATATTGTCAGCGTCTTAGTGCTGGCAGCCGGAACCCGAAGGGGGCCTGCCGAGGAAGCCCGGGCGCTTTACCGGCCCGCAGAGGACCAACCATGATGAAGTCCATCAAGAACCTGTTCGCGGCCAAGACGCCGGCGGAGCAATCGATGTCGCCGCAGGTGGCCATCGGCGCGCTGCTCGTGGAGGCCGCGCTGGTGGACGGGGTGTACGTGAACATCGAAAGCGACATGATCGCCGAGATCCTGCTGGAATCCTTCGACTTCGACGCCGCCAAGGCCGACGCGCTGCTCGCCGAGGCCGAAACGCTGGCCGAAGAGGCGGTGGGCAGCCACCAGTTCACCAAGCACGCGAAGAAACTCGCCCTCGCCGACCGGATCAAGGTGGTCGAAGCCATCTACCGGGTCGTGCTGTCAGACGGCGAACGCTCCGACATCGAGGAGACCTATGTGCGCCAGGTCGCCGGCCTGCTGCACGTCGATGATGTCAGCCGCGCGCAGGCCCGACAACGCGCCGAAGGGCGCCTTCCCCCGGCCACTTGAGCAAATCTTCGGTCGCAGTTGAGCCTGTCACATTGACACTCCGCGCCCTCGCCGCCAATTGGCGGTGTCGATCCAGCCCCAAACGAGACACCTGCCCTCATGACCTACATCGTCGTCGATGCCTGCATCCGCTGCAAATACATGGACTGTGTGGAAGTCTGCCCGGTCGATTGCTTCTATGAAGGCGAGAACATGCTGGTCATCCACCCGGATGAGTGCATCGATTGCGGCGTCTGCGAGCCGGAATGCCCGGTCGAGGCGATCAAGCCGGACACCGAGGATGATCCCGACAGCAAGTGGCTGAAGCTGAACACCGAATACGCGAGGATCTGGCCGAACATCACCCGGCTGAAGACGCCGCCGGACGACCGCGAAAAATATGCTCAGGAAACCGGAAAGCTGGAAAAATACTTCAGCCCGAACCCTGGCACGGGCGACTGAAAACACCCCTCGGGAGCCGATTCGGCGCGCAGTTGCTACAGCTTTCAGGGTGCCCCAATTGTTAACGAGGGTCTTGATTCCATTTCGTTTACTTTTGGCCCGCCCCTGCGCGGACCTGTTGTAAATACGCCAAATTCGTGTTATGTCTTACGCCTGATCAATAATCCTAAAGAAGCGGGAATTCCTAACTCAGTACCTCAACAAGGGCACTGGGCCGGGAAAACATCGCTTTGGCGCGTGTAGAAAAAGGTCACTTCAATATGGCGAAAAAAGCAGAGACTCGGGCATTGGCGTTCGAGGTCGGGCAAAGCGTTGTTTACCCGGCTCACGGCGTTGGCAGAATCACGGCTGTCGAAAAGCAGACGGTCGCGGGCATGGCGCTCGAAGTCTATGTGGTCGCCTTTGACCAGGACAAGATGATCCTCCGCGTTCCGACCAACCGCGCCGAAGCCTCGGGCATGCGCGCGCTTGCCGGTTCGAAACTGGTCGACGACGCCCTGAAGACGCTTGGCGGCAAGGCCCGCATCAAGCGGACCATGTGGTCGCGCCGCGCCCAGGAATACGAAGCCAAGATCAATTCGGGCGACCTGATCTCGATCGCAGAAGTCGTGCGCGACCTGCACCGCGGCGACGACCAGCCGGAACAGTCCTACTCGGAGCGTCAGCTGTACGAGAGCGCGCTGGACCGGATGGCCCGCGAGCTGGCCGCCGTCGAGAACATCGACAAGGGCAAGGCGATGGAAAAACTCGCCAAGTCGCTGGCGAAGAAGAAGATCGCCGCCTGATTTCAGGCTCGGCCAAGGTAAATGTGGAAATCCCCGCCCGTCGAAAGACCGGCGGGGATTTTCTTTTTGACAGTTCTGCATTTGACATACCCGGCGAATCCGATGATCGTTCTGGTTGTGGGGTACCCGGCAGCTGCCAACATTATGGAATGTTGCGATGCCCATTTTCGTTGTTTGCTACGACCTTCACGGTCCTGAAACGCCCGCGAGCTATCGTCGGCTCTCAAAACTAATTGAGCAATTGCCTAGCTGCCATACTCAGCAGTCAGTCTGGTTCGTTGAACACCGGGGCCCTGCTGTAGCCCTGAGAGACCACTTGGCGCAGGCGCTCGACAGCAATGATCGGATGTTTGTGGACCAGGTGTCCGGCACTTGGGCCGGACAAGGAATGCCGCAATGCGGGAAATGGCTGAACAATCGAGGGCTGTAAGTTTTTGTATGCTCTTCAAAGCCTCGTCTTCCGTGGAGATCCACAATGCCGTAATTTTCGTCAACGGCCATTCAACGTGCCGAATACAACGAACAGACCAAAACGCTGTCGATCTGGTTCACCGAAAGTGGAGGGCCGTATGACTATTACGGCGTTCCATTGTCAGTGTATCAGGGGCTGCTGAGTGCTCGCAGCAAAGGCTCATACTTCAACGAGCATATCCGCGATCGGTACGGTCACTAGCTGGTGTTGAGGTTCGCACAATAGTTTCTTTTTGACTTTGGACAGGCCCGGTGGCATTTTGAACAAAACATGAACACTCTGGGAGGGACGAGTCGTGGCGATTACCGGTGGATGCCAATGCGGGGCCGTACGGTATCAACTCAGCGCGGCGCCGGACCGGGTGTCGATCTGCCATTGCCGGGACTGTCAGATGAGCTCCGGGGCGCCGATGGTGGCCTGGGCGGTGATGCCGGCGGGCAACCTGCGGATCACGCAAGGCGAGCCGGCGACGTTCAACTCATCGGGCGAGACCTTCCGCCGCTTCTGCCCGGTCTGCGGAACGGGCCTGTTCTATGTGAACGAGACTTTCCTGCCGGGGCTGGTCGATGTGCAGGCGATCACGCTGGATAACCCGTCCGCCTTTCCGCCCGGCGCACAGGTGCAGACGGCCGAGCAACCGGACTGGGCCGCGCATATCCATGCCTTGCCCGCGTTCCGGCGATATCCGGGGATGGACTGACCGTCCGTCCACGGCGCATCTGCAGGCTGAAGGCAGAGCCCCACCCTAACCCTCCCCGCCCTGCGGGGAGGGGACAGGTTGCGTTGCGGTGCAGGACCAGCTCTCAACGAGGGTTGAGCCGCCCCTCCCCGCGCTGCGGGGAGGGCTGGGGTGGGGCCTTTCTTGTCAAGGCACTTCGATTTGCAGCCAATCCCTAACGGCGCAGGCTCCCCCGTTTACACAGCCGCCGCTTGGCAAACGCGAAATTAACCACGCGCAAATCCCTTCAGGTCAACTTTGATCCGTTGCCGGATGGTCCGGCAGGTGAAGGTTTTGCAGCCGGACAAAGGGAAAATCCCGGCCCGCTGCGACAGGTGTCAAAGGAAGACGTACAATGGCCTATTCAGATACTCCCGTGGAGCCCGGCGCGCTGATTGGCGCCCACTCCCTGCCCGACGATCTCTACCGCGCAGGCCTTGCCTACGCGACCGGCACGGGCACCGAGATCAATCTCGTCGAAGCCCACAAATGGTTCAACCTCGCCGCCGCCCGCGGCCATGACGAGGCCAAGGCGCAGCGCCAGGACATGGCGGACATGCTGACCTCGGCCGAAATCAAGATGGCGCTTCAGGCCGCCCGCGACTGGATGAAACTGGCGAACTGATCGGGCCTCAGCCCACGCGCCGCGTCATGCCTTTCCAGTAGGGCTCGCGCAGGTCCTTGCGCAGGATCTTGCCGGAGGGGTTGCGCGGCAAGGCATCGATGAAGTCGACCGACTTCGGCGCCTTGTAGCCGGCGATGCGCTCCTTCGCCCAGGCGATGATTTGATCCGGGGTCGGATTTTCGCCCGGCTTCTTGACCACGATGGCCTTGACCGCCTCGCCCCATTTCTCGTCCGGTACGCCGATGACGGCGACGTCCGCGACGCCCGGCGCGCCGAAGATCGCGTTCTCGACTTCCGCCGGATAGACGTTCTCCCCGCCGGACACGATCATGTCCTTCACCCGGTCATGGATGAAGAGGAAGCCGTCCTCATCGAAATAGCCGGCATCGCCCGTATAGAAGAAACCGTCGCGCACGGACTCCTTCGTGGCGTCCGCGCGGTTCCAGTAGCCCTTCATGACGAAGCCGGCCTTGATGACGATCTCGCCAACTTCGCCGGTCGGCAAAGGCTTGCCCTCACCATCGACCACGCGCACGACCGCGCCCGGCCAGGGCACGCCGCAGGAGCGCAGCTTGCCCCAGACCGGATCGTGCGCCTCAGGCGGCAGGAAGGTGCCGGCGCCGACCGTTTCGGTGAGCCCGTAGAGCTGCGTGAAACGCGCGTCCATGATCTCCACCGCCTGGCGCAGCAGCGCTTCGGAAATCGGCGAGGCGCCGTAGAACACCTGCTTCAGGCTCGAGAAATCGACCTCGCGGATGTTCGGTTGCTGGGTCAGCATCAGGATCACGGCCGGCACCCAGAAGGCGTGGACGATCCGGTGCTCCGGGATGAGCTTCAGGATGAGCTGCGGATCAATCTCGCGCAGGATCACCGTCTTGGCGCCCTGCGCCGCGCCGAGGATGCCGACATTGACGCCCGCGACATGGAATTGCGGCATGGCGTTCATGACCGCCTCGCCCGCCTCATAGCTCGACCATTCGAGCAGCGAGGCCTGCCGGAACCAGGCGAGGTAATTGTCGTTGGTCAGCTGCACGCCCTTGGGCAGGCCGGTCGTGCCCGACGTGTAGAGCTGGATGACATCGTCATTGCCATCGACCTTGAGGCCCGGATTGCCCGCCTTCTTGGAGTCGCGCCAGGACGGATAGAAATCCCAGTCCTCCCGGTCACCGTCCAGCGTGATGATGCGTTTCAGGTCCGGCAGCTCGGCCTTGATCTGGTCGATCATGCCGTAGAATTCCTTGCCGACGAACAGCACCTTGGCGTTCGCGTCCGACAGGATGAACTTGACCTCTGGCGCGGCGAGACGCGTGTTGACGCCGTTCATCACGGCGCGGGCCTTGGCGGCGCCAAACATCATCTCGTAGTAGACGTCCGTGTTCTTCGCGAGATAGCCGATCCGGTCACCGGGCTGGATGCCGAGGGCGAGGAGACCATTGGCGACCTGATTGGTGCGCTTCTCGAGTTCGGCAAAACTGGTGGTGCGCCCCTCGAACCAGAGCGCGGTTGCGTCCGGCCGCCGCTCCGCCTGCACGCGCGGGATGTCTACGAGATAGGGCATCGCCTCAATGTCGATCATCAGTTTCCTCCACACGTCCTTTGGACCGTCTTTGGATTGAACTTACGGTTTTTCCCGCCCCTGTCAGCCCCCGCTTGCCATGATCGCGCGCCGGACTCCCGCAAGCCTCTTTGGCAAACACACAATCCATGTAATCTTTCGCCCTGCGAGCGAGCGCATCGGGCGGCGCAGCTCCGGGGACGACCAGATGGCCAGCATTTTCCTATCGTATAGCCGGGCCGATCGCCCGAAAGCACAAATCATTGCCGAGGCGCTCAACGCGGAGGGCTTCGAAGTCTGGTGGGACAAGGTGCTGCGCGCCGGCGAAACCTATGACGAGGTGACCGAGACGCGCCTGCGTGATGCGGATGCGGTCATCGTGCTGTGGTCGGCGGTTTCTGTAAAATCGAAATGGGTGCGCGCAGAAGCGACCCTCGGACAGCGCACGTCGATCCTGATCCCGGCCATGATCGAGGACGCAGAACGCCCCATCATGTTCGAGCTGACCCAGTCGGCGGACCTGATCGGCTGGGAGGGCGATCGCAGCGACCCGCGCTGGAAAGCTTTCGTGGAAGATGCACGAGGCGTCATCGGCATACCGGCCAAGACAACCGCGAGCGCGCCTGCGGCGACCGCGCCGGACACGACGATCGA
>JAIXVM010000238.1 GCA_027482995.1 Hyphomonadaceae bacterium
CGTCTTCGGGGCAGGCGGGCAGGGGCTCGCCTGTGTGCAGGCGCCGCTGGTGGGCGAGGGGGCGAAGGGCTGGATCGCGGGCCAATGGGCACTGGAATACGCGGTGCAGTTCCGGCGGCTCCTGCCGGGTCAGGCGCGGCTTGGCCTACCGATCGCGCTGGGCGGCACCAGCAACCATTTCCGCCGCTCCGCGCTGCAGAAGGCCGGCGGATGGGACGCCTGGAATGTCACGGAGGATGCAGACCTCGGCCTCAGGCTGGCGCGCGCCGGTCAGCGCGTCGGCGTGATTGCGCCGCCAACGCTTGAGGCGCCGCCGGATGCGCTGCGCGTCTGGCTCAGCCAACGCTCGCGCTGGCTGAAGGGTTTCGTACAGACCTGGCTGGTGGTGATGCGGCGGCCGGGCCGGGCGGTGCGCGAGTTGGGGCTGGGTGGTTTCGTGTCGATGCAGCTGACGCTCGGCGCAGCGATCCTGTCGGCGCTGGTGCACGGACCCTGGGCGGTCTGGCTGGCGCTGAGTTTTGCCTTTCCGGCGATGAGCGTGGCGCCGTTGTTCCTGATGCTGGCGGCGGTGTCCTATGCTGCCGGGATGGCCATGGCGCTGGCGGTGCCGGGCCAGAAGGACGGGCGCCGGGTCTGGCTGGCCGCGACGCTGCCGCTCTATTGGCCGCTGCAAAGTATTGCCATGGTGCGGGCGCTCTACGGCCTCGCGAAATGCCCGCACTTCTGGGCCAAGACGCCGCACAAGCTGCCCGGGTAGAGCGGGGGCGCAATTCTCTGACGCCGCGTGACCGCTTGGCGGAACTGGCAGCCAAGACTAAGCTGGCGCAAAGCACATCATTTGAGGGAGTGAGCCCATGGCCTACGACAATGCCGAGCAACTCGAAGAGTTCCGTCTCGAGACGCGCAAATGGCTGGAGGAAAACTGCCCGCCTTCGATGCGCACGCCGATGCCGGATGACGAAGTGGTCTGGGGCGGCCGCAACGCCGTGTTCAAGAACCCGGAGTCCAAACTCTGGCTGGACCGGATGGGCGAGAAGGGCTGGACGTCGCCGGAATGGCCGAAGGAATATGGCGGCGGCGGCCTCAGCCGCGCCGAGGCGCGCGTGCTCGAGCAGGAACTGCGCCGCATCAAGGCGCGCCCGCCGCTGTTCTCGTTCGGCCTCTGGATGTTCGGCCCGGCGCTGCTGGAATTCGGCAATCACGAGCAGAAGCTGCGCTTCATCCCGGACATCCTGAAGGGCAAGACCCGCTGGTGCCAGGGCTATTCCGAGCCGGGCGCAGGCTCTGACCTCGCCGGCCTCCAGACGCGCTGCGAGGACAAGGGCGACCATTACCTGATCAATGGCCAGAAGGTCTGGACCTCCTATGCCGACAAGGCCGACTGGATCTTCTGCCTCGTGCGCACCGACACGAGCACCAAGCACGAAGGCATCAGCTTCATCCTGTTCGACATGAAATCGCCCGGCGTGGAAGCCCGTCCGATCCAGCTGATCTCCGGCGAGAGCCCGTTCTGCGAGACCTTCTTCACTGATGTGAAAGTTCCGAAAGACCAGCTCGTCGGCCGCGTGAATGGCGGCTGGGAAATCGCGAAACGCCTGCTGCAGTTCGAGCGGTCGTCGATTTCCGCTGGCGGCTTTGGTGGCACCGGCGGCTCGGGAATTCTCGGCCCTGAAGATTACGCCAAGCAACATATCGGCACGGACGAGTCCGGCCGCCTCACGGACGGCGACCTGCGCGGCCGCATCACCGACCACAAGATGTACGCGAAAGCCTTCTCGCTGACCGTTCAGCGCCAGACCGAGCAGGCGAAAGCCGGGCAGGCTGTCGGCCACACGGCCTCGATCCTGAAATACGCCGCGGCCAAGATGAACCAGGACCGGCACGAACTGTTGATCGAAGCTCTGGGTACGGAAGGCCTTGGCTGGGAAGGCGAGGGCTTCGACAAGGGCGCGAAGAAAGTCACCCGCCAGTGGCTGCGCTCGAAGGGCAACTCGATCGAGGGCGGCACGTCCGAGATCAACCTCAACGTCATCGCCAAGCGCGTGCTCGGCCTGAAGGAGCACCAGTAATCATGTCGTTCATTCTCACCGAAGATCA
Organism: Hyphomonadaceae bacterium; assembly: GCA_027482995.1. Taxonomy (GTDB): domain Bacteria; phylum Pseudomonadota; class Alphaproteobacteria; order Caulobacterales; family Hyphomonadaceae; genus Hyphomonas. The sequence continues at coordinate 2,098 of JAIXVM010000238.1, forward strand.
GGACATGCTGCGCGAAACCGCGCTGTCCTTCGTGGCTGGCGAGCTGCCCGTGTCGCACCTGCGCGCCCTGCGCGACAAGGGCGCCAACGGCAATGATCCGGCAACGCGCAAGAAGTTGGCGGAGCTCGGCTTCTTCGGCGTCATCATTCCGGACGAGCCGGGCGCAGAGACGTTTGGCCTGGTTGGTCTCGGGCAGATCCTCGAGGCGCAGGGCCGCACGCTCGCCGCAACGCCGCTGCTGCAGACGGCGCTGATTGCAGCCTCGGCGTTGCAACTCGGCGGCACCCCGGCGCAGAAGGTCGAGTGGTTGCCGAAGATCGCGGCCGGCGAGGCGACGTTTGCGCTTGCGCTCGACGAGTCGGCGCACTTCTCGCCCTATAGCGTTTCGACCGAGGCCGAGCGCAACGGGCAAGGATTCACGCTCAACGGCCTGAAGAAATTTGTTCCGGATGCGCACTATGCCGACATGCTGATCGTGGCGGCGCGCACCTTCGGCGAAGCGGGTGACCGCCATGGCATCAGCCTCTTCCTGGTGCCGCGCGGCGCCAAGGGCGTCGGCATTCAGGCGCTGAACACGGTCGACAGCCACGGCGCGGCGCATGTCAGCCTCGATGATGTGCACGTGCCCGCCTCGGCCTTGCTTGGCCCGGCGGATGAAGGCGCGGACATTCTCGATCCGGTGCTGGACCGCGCCGCGATCGGCCTTGCCGCCGAAATGCTCGGCTCGGCGCAGGCCGCGTTCGACATGACGCTCGACTACCTCAACAACCGCAAGCAGTTCGGACAGCTGATCGGCTCGTTCCAGTCGCTGCAGCACCGCGCGGCCAAGATGTTCGTTGAGCTCGAGATGACGCGCTCCTGCGTCGCCGCGGCGCTCGGCGCGGCGGATGCGGGCAAGTCGGATGTGGCCGAACTCGCCAGCCTCGCCAAGGCCAAGGCCGGCGAACTCGTGCACCTCGTCTCGAACGAGTGCGTCCAGATGCATGGCGGTATCGGCATGACCGACGCCGCTGAGCCCGGCTTCTACATGAAACGCGCCCGCGTTCAGGAAGCGCTCTACGGCTCGGCCAGCTGGCACCGCGACCGCTACGCGAAGATCAACGGATACTGATCCGCCAGCGGATGGAAAATGAAAGGCGCCGGAGGGTAACTCCGGCGCTTTTGTTTGATGGCCGCGCAAGCCAGTTCGCAAACGCTACTTGACGCGTTGGTCAGAGACACTTGAAGCACGCGGTGGCAGCGCTGCAGCCGGGAGCCCCCGCACGTAGTGATCCAGCCATGCGATGGTGTAGCGTGCGATGTCATCGTGATGGTCCGATTGACCGTCCGTCCAGGCGAAATGGCCAGCGCCCTTGAACTCGACATAAGAGGCGGGTTCAGGCGTCTGGTCGTAACATCCATTGGCGCGGCGCACGCTGGGCGTGACACCGGCATCGCGCGTGCCACCCTGGAACTGCACGGGAACGCCAACGCCGCCGAGACCTGTCGTGCTTGTGAACGGATTGCACACCGGTGACAGCGCGACCACCGCGCGGATGGAGGGTGTCCGCCAGCTGTCCCAGCCACCCACCAGTCCGAGGGAGGTGTATCCGCCGAGTGAATGGCCGACCAGGCCGATCTGGTCCGGATTGATCGGGAAGCGGGGATCGGAGATCGCCGCGTCGAGGATCGCCTGCACATCATCGCGCCGGTTCGCGTGCGCTTCGTCCGTCCAGCTTTCCGGATCACGAAAGGCTGGGTCGGCGCTTTCGCCTGCGTCGTTCCTGCGCCCCGTTTTGCCTTTGCGCTTGCCGCAGCGCGCATCGGCATGATTTGGCGCGATCACGATATATCCGGCCTCAGCCAGGCTCTGCGTCAGAAAACTCGACTGGGTCGCGCAGCCACCATCGCCATGCGAAAAGATCACCAGAGGTGAAGCGTTTGAGGCGGCGTCTTCCGTCAGTCCCCAGACGACCACGGACCGGCCGGCGAGTGTCATGGCCTCTCCGCCTTTGAGGTCTGATGACGTGGGCGCATCTGCGCCGCGCTTCTCCTCCAGGCGTTCCCGCAGCCGCTCCCTGCCGTCCCGCCGGTCTCGCGCGTCGGCGTCGAATCCGGGCAGGCCGAGCGTGTAAAGAACGAGGGCGCTGATGGCGGCAATCTGCGCTGCGTAACGCATTGGGATTCTCCGTCAGAGGGCTCAGGACTTTCCAGACGCGGAGTAACATTAGCTTGAACGGGCTCCGCAGCGCGTTCCGTCGCTGGGTTGCCGCAAAATGCACGGACCGCAGGTGCAGAGAGCGCCGGAGGGTCACTCCGGCGCTTTTGTTCTGTGCGGTGGGTTATGGCTCGATCTGGTAGATCATGCAGACGCCGGCCGAGACCGATTGCTTCTGGTCGTCCGACGGCAGGTTCAGCGCGTCGATATCGGCCTGCGTGATCGTCACCTGCTCGCCGCCAATCATGCCCGAGGCAACCGGGGCAGGGGACGGCGGCGGTGGGGGCGGCGCCATCGCGTAGGACTTTTCATAATAGTCATAGTCATTGCCCGACTGCGTTGACCAGCTGCCGAGGCAAGGACCCGAGCCCTCCTGCACCACCATCAACTTGCCGAGACGTCCGCCGCTTGCCTTGGCGGTTGCGGCGGCGCGCGCGGCGCCGTCCTTGACGGCGCTCTCGTAGGCTTCGCGGTTGAGTTCGGTCGTCCGCTCCAGGTAGGTCGACAGGCCCGACGAGTTTTCCGGACCAAGCGCGAGCGCGCCGGCGCGGGCCTTGCCAGCTTTCGAGACATCTTCGACGACGACGCTGAGGCTGACACGGGCTTCATAGGCCCGGATCTTGTCCGAGCGCTCATTGTCGATCCGGTTGCCGTCTTTGTCCTTGTACTGCTCATAGAGGGCCGTGACGTTGACCGACGTCTGAATGATCGAGTCCTTGCCGGCCGCCTTCTTGATCGTGTCGTAGGCGAGACGCCCGCGCTCGACAGCGAGTTTCATCGCATCCTTCGAGTCCTTGTCTGTCTCGAGATAGGTGACGGAGAAGGAGGCCCGGTTCGGAGCGACCTGCATTTCGGAACGGCCGAGCACTTCGATGACCGGAACGCGGGTCCAGTAGGGCGTCGTGAAGGCCTGGTTCTGGAAGTCCGGCGCCGTTTGCGCAAAGGCGGGCGAAAGCGCCGAGACCGCGCACGCGGCGACGAGGCCGCCGGTGATACGGCTGGCAAGAGAGCGAATTGTCATGTTGAACCCCACTATCGATTGTTGGCTGCCTGCTGCAGTCGTTGCTGCAACCTGCTGACTATCAACGACTTATTGCGGCGGGACAATGACCGCCCGGAGGCCTCAGGCGTTCGCTTCCGATTGCAGCAGCGTATAGCGCTCGATCCCGATCCGCTCGATCAGGGCGAATTGCTTCTCGAGGTAGTCGACGTGCTCTTCCTCGTTGTGGAGGATTTTCCCGAACAGGTCGCGGCTCACGTAATCGCGCACCTTCTCGCAATGCTCCATCGCGTCGCGCAGAAGCGGAATCGCGATTTCCTCAATCGCCATGTCGCATTTCAGCACTTCCTCGACGCTCTCGCCGATATGCAGCTTGCCGAGATCCTGAAGGTTCGGCAGGCCGCCGAGGAACAGCACGCGCTCGATCAGCCAGTCGGCATGGTGCATTTCCTCGATCGATTCCTCGTGCTCGTGCTTGGCCAGCTTCGAGACGCCCCATTCCTTCAGCATCCGCGAATGCAGGAAATACTGGTTGATGGCGGTGAGCTCGTTCTTCAGGGCGAGATTGAGGAACTCGATGACTTTCTTGTCGCCTTGCATGCGCTGATCCTGTCGTCCGGGAGGTTGGGATGTCAGCTCCCCATATAGGCGAGCGGTCCGTGCGAGGCAACGAAAAATCCAATAAAATCAGTTGCGTATGATAGTGAGACACACTTGCAAATGCGCGAACGGGCGGTTCCGCGGGGAGCAGGCAGACGCTTGAAATGTCAGGAGTTCGAAGCGGGTTGCCGCGCTACTCGGCAGCGAGCATCGGGTTTTGCGGAAGGCAGCGGTCCATATGTTCGGAGATCATCTCGCCGATCATCGTGGTGCATTTCCCGCAATTGATCTTGCACCCGTGATGCGCCTGGACGGCCCGGGGGCTGCGCGCACCGGCACTGACGGCATCCTTCACGGATCGGCAATTGATGCGGTTGCAGACGCAAATGATCATGAGAACCATTTGCAGGAGTTGCGAATGAGTGTCAATCGAAGTTTGTGGTTAACCGTGTGCGGCCCAGAGTTTTTCGCGGGCGATCGCCTGCAGCCAGCGGCTTTGCTTGACGCCCCCCGGCCCCGCCTCTAGGTCCGCCGCTTAACCTTGATGCAGCCGGCAGCCCCCCATGACCGACCTCTCCACGCTCGCCCAATCCGCAAAGGCCTGGCCCTTTGAACTGGCGCGCGCGCTGGAAAAGCGCGTCGTGGAGCAGATCAAGGCGGGCGAGCGCAGCGCCGACGCGCCGGTGATCTTCGAGACGGGTTATGGACCGTCGGGCCTGCCGCACATCGGCACGTTCGGTGAAGTCGTGCGCACGACGATGGTCCGCAACGCCTTCGAAACCCTGACCGGGGGCAAGTACAAGACGCGCCTGATCTGCGTCTCCGACGACATGGACGGCATGCGCAAGGTGCCGGACACGGTGCCGAACCCGAAGGCGCTGGAAGCCTATCTGCAGATGCCGCTGACGACCGTGCCGGATCCGTTCGGCACGCATGCCTCCTATGGCGCGAACATGAACTCGCGTCTCTGCGCTTTCCTCGACCAGTTCGGTTTCCAGTACGAATTCCTGTCGGCGACCGATTGCTACAAGTCCGGCCGGTTCGACGCGATGCTGCGGCGCGCGGCCGAGAAGTATGATGAGATCATGGCCGTCATGCTGCCGACGCTCGGGCCGGAGCGGCAGGCCACCTATTCGCCTTTCCTGCCCATTTCGCCGACCACCGGCCGCGTGCTCTATGTGCCGATGACGAATGTGGACGCCCGCCGGGGCGAAATCACGTTCACGGATGATGATGGCAGCGGGGTCACCCTGCCGGTGACGGGCGGCGCCGTGAAAATGCAATGGAAGCCCGACTTCGGCATGCGCTGGGCCGCGCTCGGTGTCGACTTCGAGATGTTCGGCAAAGACCACCAGGCCAACGCGCCGATCTATTCGAAGATCGCCCGCATTCTCGGCCACCGTCCGCCCGAGCAATACGTGTACGAACTTTTCCTCGATGAAAAAGGCGAGAAGATTTCGAAGACGAAAGGCAATGGCATCTCGGTGGAGCAGTGGCTGACCTATGCGCCGGACGAGAGCCTTGCGCTCTACCAGTTCCAGAAGCCGCGCGTCGCGAAGAAGCTGCACTTCGACGTGATCCCGAAGGCGGTCGATGAATACCTGACCTTCCTTGCGAAGTATCCGTCCGAGGCGCCGGCCGCCCAGCTGGAGAATCCGGTCTGGCACATCCATTCCGGCCGCCCGCCGCAATGGTCGAGCCCTGTCTCGTTTGCGCTGCTCATGAACCTCGTGGCGGTGGCGAACCCGACCGACGTCTCGCAGCTCTGGGCCTACATCACGCGCTATGCCCCCGGAACCTCGCCGGAGACGCATCCGCTGCTGAACGAGCTCGCTGGCTATGCCATGCGCTATTACCGCGACTTCATCCTGCCCGCGAAAACCTTCCGTGCGCCGACGGACCAGGAACGCGCGGCGATGGTCGATCTTGCCGAGCGCCTGCGCAGCTTCCCGGATGAGCCGACCGGCGAGAACCTGCAGACGATGACGTTCGAAGTCGGCAAGACGCATGGCTTCGAGAACCTGCGGGACTGGTTCAAGGCGCTGTATGAAGTGCTGCTCGGCCAGAGCGAAGGGCCCCGTTTCGGCAGCTTCGCGGCGCTCTATGGCCAGACGGAAACGGCCGCGCTGATCGACGAAGCCCTCGCGCGTTGATTTGTAAGGTGCGCGGCAGGGCCGTGCGCCTTACACTGACGGCTTCAACCGGAGCTGTGCCATGCGATTCGCCGTTCTATCCCTCGCTATCCTGACCTTGCCGCTCACCGGCTGTCTTGCCACCAAGATTGTCACGGTTCCGGTTGGCCTCGCGGTGGACGCCGTACAACTCACGGGCAAGAGCGTTGTCTATGTCGGCGGCACAGCCGTGCGCGTGACGGGCGATGCGCTCGATGGTCCGGACGAAATGGTCCGGCTCACGGTTACCTACAAGAAAGGCGACGGCACCCGCACGACCGAGAAAGTCGTGAAGGCGAAGAATGTCGAACGCGAAATCAAGAAGCTGAGCAAGAAGGGCAAGGTGCTCGACGTTGAGGTCGAACCGGCGGACTGACCGCGCTCACTCTGCCGCGATCAGCGACGTCTTTCCCTTCGGCAGTTTGCCCATCGGCCAACCCGCCCAGAGCGCGGCCTCGGTGGCCTTCGCTTTCTGCGCCGCCGCTTCCTTCACATGGCCGAAGCCGCGGATCTCGTCCGGCACCTTGGCGATCTCGACGGCGAGCGCGTGATTGGCGCTCGTGAGTTCGCGGGCGATGCGGCCGAGATTCTCAAGGTAGGTATCGCGCAGCGCGCGTTCCATCTTGCGCTCTTCGGTATAGCCGAACAGGTCCAGCTTCGTGCCGCGCAGGCCCTTGAACTTCGCCAGAAGTTTGAAGCCGGTCATCATCCAGGCGCCAAAGTGCTTTTTCTCGAGATGGCCGTGCGAATCCTTCTTCGCAATCATCGGCGGGGCGAGCCAGAAGCGCAGCTTGCCGCCCTTGAACTGGCTGGCGAGCTGCTCTGCAAATTTTCCGTCCGTGTAGAGACGGGCGACTTCATACTCGTCCTTGTAGGCCATCAGCTTGAAGGCATAGGTCGCCGCCGCGCGGGTCAGGCTATCGCCGAGCCCGGCTTTCTCTTCGGCGGCGCGGACTTCGGCGACGATAGCCCGGTACCGGGCGGCATAGTCTTCATTCTGGTAGGCGGTGAGGCGGCCGGCGCGGTCTTCGATCAACGCGTCCAGCGTCTTCGGCTCGACATGACCGCGCGGGTCGCTTTGCGCCGCAAGGCGCTCGGGCGCCGCAGCGGCGAGGCGGCCGATATTGAACGCCGCCATGTTGTCCTCGACCTTGGTGCCGTTGAGGCGAATGGCGCGGTAGATGCCGCGCAAGGACACCGGCACCTTGCCCATCTGCCAGGCATATCCGGCCATGATCATGTTGGTGTAGATCGCTTCGTGCAGGTAACCGACGGCAAGCGCCTCGGCATCGAACGCGCCGAACTCCGCCGCCTGGCGCTTCACGCGCGCCGAGAGCAGTTCGCTCTCGAAGCGTTTTGACCGGTTACGGATGAATTCCGATGTCGGTGTCACGTCCGAGTTCGCATAAGCCGCCGTGCGGCCCGCATCCATCAGGTTGAGGGCGTCGCCGCCGGCCGCGACCACGAGATCGCAGGCGATCACACAATCGGCGCTGGCGGGCGGCACGCGCCCTGTCGAGATCATCTCCGGCTCGCGCGCGAAGCGGATATGGCTGAGCACTGGTCCGCCCTTCTGGGCGAGGCCGGTCATGTCGAGGGACGACGCGGCGTTGCCGTCCACATGCGCGGCCATCGCCAGCACGGCGGCCACCGTGGTTACACCTGTCCCGCCGACGCCGGTGAACAGGATGTTCCAGGGCTGGGCGAGGCTCGGCGTCTCCGGCAGGGGCAGGCCGTCCGCGTTGAACTCGAGGCGCGGCTGCGCCTCCCAGGCAGGCTCGCCGTCCTGGATGGTCACGAAGCTCGGGCAGAAGCCCTTGAGGCAGGAGAGGTCCGTATTGCAGGACGACTGGTTGATGCGCCGCTTGCGGCCCAGCTCGGTCTCGACCGGCTCCACCGACAGGCAGTTCGATTTCACCGAGCAATCGCCGCAGCCTTCGCAGACTTCGGTGTTGATGATCGTCCGTACACGGTCCGGCTTGATCATGCCGCGCTTGGAGCGGCGGCGCTTCTCGGTCGCGCACATCTGGTCATAGATGATGACGGACACGCCCGGCGTGCCGCGCAGTTTCACCTGCACGTCTTCGAGGTCGTCGCGGTGGTGGATCTTCACGCTGCGCGGCAGGCCGGTGACGTTCGCATACCGCGTCGGGTCTTCGGTCACGATGTGGATCGTGCGGACGCCTTCGGCCTCGACCTGCTGCGCGATCATCGCGGGCGTCTGGCCAGATTCCACGTGCTGCCCGCCGGTCATCGCGACGGCGTCGTTGTAGAGGATCTTGTAGGTCATGTTCGCGCCGGACGTGACGGCGGCACGGATCGCGAGGCTGCCCGAATGCGAGTAAGTGCCATCGCCGAGGTTGACGAACACATGGTTCTCGTCCGTCGCCCAGTGCTGGCCGATCCAGCCGATGCCTTCGCCGCCCATCTGGCTCGTCATGTCGGTTTTCCGGTCCGGCATGAAGTTCGCCATGTAGTGGCAGCCGATCCCGGCGAGCGCGCGGCTGCCTTCCGGCACGACGGTCGATGTATTGTGCGGGCAGCCCGAGCAGAAGTGCGGCGAGCGCACGGTGGGCGAGGCATTGGTGCGGGCCGCTTCGCTCGCGCGTCCGACTCGGTCGAAGTACGCCGTGGCGCGCGCGGTATCCCAGCCGGACGGCAGCGCATGCATCAGCGCGCCTGCGATTTCCGGTATGGTCAGCGACGCGATATCGGAGAGCAGCGGCGCGCCCTGCGCGTCTTTCTTGCCTTCGATCACCGGGCGCCGGCTGTCCGGAAGGTCATACAGCGCAGCCTTCAGCTGGTCTTCGATCAACGGGCGTTTGTGCTCGATGACGATGACCCGCTCGAGGCCTGCGCAGAATTCGCGAATGCCTTGCGGCTCCAGCGGCCAGGGCATCGCCACCTTGTAGATCGTCAGGCCTAGCGCGCCGGCTTCCTGCGGGCTGAGGCCGAGCGCGGCAAGGGCCTCGAACACGTCGCGCGCCGCCTGTCCGGTGACGATCAGGCCAAGGCGCGGACGCGGCGAGGGGAGGATCACATGGTCGAGGCGGTTCGCGCGCACATAGGCCTGCGCCGCCGGCAGCTTCACCTGGCGCAGGCGTGCTTCCTTGCTCAGCGGCACGTCGCCCCGGCGCATGTGCACGCCGCCGTCCGGCAGCGCGAAGCCCGGCTGCTGGATGGCAAGCCGCTTGAGATCGACATTGACCACCGCGCCGGAGTCCATCGTGTCGGCCAGCGCAACCAGGCCAACCCAGGCGCCGGAGTACCGGCTCATCTCCCAGCCATGGATGCCGTAATCGAGAACGTCCTGGATCGAAGCTGGATTCAGGGTCGGGATCTCGGCGTCCATCATTGCGTATTCGGACTGTGACGGCAGGGTCGACGACTTGCAGTTATGGTCGTCGCCGACAACCGCGAGGACTCCTCCGAGGGCGGATGTTCCGGCGGCGTTCGCGTGCTTGAACACGTCGCCGGTGCGGTCAACGCCCGGCGCCTTGCCATACCAGATGCCGAACAGGCCATCGAACTTCGCGCCCGGGAACAGGCCGAGCTGCTGCGAGCCCCAGACAGCGGTCGCGCCGAGGTCTTCGTTGAGACCTTCCCAGAACTTGATGTCGTGCGCGTCGAGACGCGATTGTACGGCGCGCAGCTGCTGGTCGTATCCGCCGAGCGGCGAGCCGCGATAGCCGGAGATGAAGCCGCCAGTGTTGTGACCGGCAGCACGGTCGAGACGTTTGCGGTCAAGCGGCAGGCGAACCAGCGCCTGGATGCCCGTCATGTAAGCCTTGCCCTCGACAAGATCATATTTGTCGTCCAGCGTGACTTCACGATGTTTCATGAACGTCGCTTCCTCGATTTCCACTCAGGTATATTATTGGGTGAATCGCGTGAAATTGCTTGCCTAACTTGCGCAGCTTTTGCTATTTTGAGCAATAAATTTTCACGATCAATTGGAATGTCGGAATATTGTCCCAAGAATTAGATAGCGTCGATGCCCGGATCCTGGATCTCATCCAGCGTGACGCGAGCCTGTCTGTCGCCGAAATTGCCGAGCGGGTCGGCCTCTCCTCGTCGCCCTGCTGGCGCCGCATCAAGCGCATGGAAGAGGCCGGGTTCATCCTCGGCCGCGTCACGCTGATCAACAATCACGCCCTCGGGCTGGACTTCGAAGTGATCGCCAGCGCGAAGCTCGCCCTGCCGAGCCGGGAGAACCTCGAAGCTTTCGAGTCCATGGTGCAGGACTGGCCGGAAGTGATCCAGTGCATGACCGTGACCGGCGCGGTGGACTACATGCTGCACATCGTGACGACCGACATGCACGCGTACGACAACTTCCTGCGCGACAAGCTGCTCGGCTCCAAACTCGTCTCGGATGTCCAGTCGCGCATCGTCATCCGCGTCGCCAAGAAAACCACGGCCCTGCCGCTAGGTCTCGTGCGGCAGACAACCAAGGTCCATGATTGAGCCGCGTCAGCGCAGGTCGAAAGCGGAATAGTCGGACACCAGCACACCCGGCAGCACACTCGCCCCGCTCGCTTCGTGCGCGGCTATGCCGGACCGGAGCGCTTCGCCAATGTCAGTCCCGGGCTCGCGGGCGTCCGCGAAGATCATGGCGATCGGCCGCTGCGGCGCGGACAGGTCGGCGCACACCTTCTGGCCGGCAGGGCAGGTGACCTCCGCGCGGCTATAGCCGAGGTCCAGCACGGATGCGGGAACGGCATCCGCCTCGCAGGGCAGGTTCGCGGCAATCGCGGCCTTCAGCGCATGTCCGCGGGTGTGCGACAGGAATGTGTTCTGCATCGACGTGCCTTCGACCGAAGCCGCGCCGACCGCAATCACGCGGTCCATCGTGCAGGTGCCGGCGCCGAGATTGAGATTGGCAAAGGCGGTTTCGACCGGTTCGCTGAGACCGGCGGCAAAGATCGCGTCGGAACGCGCGAAGGTCCAGGTCTCGTCACCGACGAGCACATAAGCGGTGAAGTCGGCGAGGCGGCCCGTGGAGTCGGCGCCCGTGAACCGGGCCGTCTCGCGCCAGCGCGCGTCTGAAAACAGCGGCGGCGGCGGGGCGGGCTCGGCGGCGGGCTCCGCAACCGGTTCAGGCGCGGCGGCGACTTCCGGCAGGGGGTCCGGCTCAGCCACTTCGGCAACCGGTTCGGGCTCAACGGGAGGCACGAGGGCGGCAGCGGGCAGGGACTGCGCCGACAGGACAGGCTCGACACCGATCTCGCCGGGTTGCAGCCTCAGCGACCACCAGGTGGCGACGAGGCCCAGTAACAGCAACAGCAGGAGGAGGAGAACCGCGCCTTTGAAGCTGCGTTTCTTCTCGGGCGGCGGAAGTTGATAATAGTCAGACATGGGCCTCATCCCCTGATCGGCGCCACCACCATAACCCGGTTTTGCGGATATGGGATCACCCTTTACGCGCCCGCGCGCTTCAGGCGGCAGTCACTTTTGTCACGTGGCCGTTCGACCGCAACAGCCGGTGCTCACCGCCGCCCGGCCACACCTTGAGGAAGGTGATGAAGTCGTTCGGATTGATGCCGACCTGGTCCGGGCCCTGGAAAAAGGCGGCCGGCTCGAAGCTCAGCCAGGCGAGCGGCCGCGCCGGCGTGGCCTTCGCGCCTTCGGACTCCAGTGACGCGATCAGCGCCCGGCGAACCTCCGCAGGCGGATATTGCAGGAATACCGAATGATAGACCACCGTCAGGCCTGTTTCAGGCCGCACCGCGAGCCGGGCCTCGAGCCAGTCGGCTGCGTCCGCCTTCTCCACCTGCACGCCTGTTGCGTTGGCCAGCGCAATCGCGCGGTCGAGGCGATTGCGGCGGGCGGGCTGGTCCGGCCAGGCATAGGATTTCCGCCGCAGCGCCATCCCGGGATCGGACACATCGATCGGGTTCTGATCGCACGCTGCGCGCGAGGCCACCTCGATACGGGCGTCCAGATGCTCGGGCACCGGGCCGTTCCACACCGTATCGATCTCGACCGGGCTGCCGCCCGCCCGCGACCAGCTTCCTGTGCGATAGCCAAACCGGTCCCAGTTCTGGTTGAGGCCGGCGCTGGCCCCAAGCTCCAGCACATGCATCGGCCCCGGAAATTGCGCGGCGAGATGCAGGAACCCCGGTAACAGCGCGATCGAGCGCCGCACTTCATTCGTCTGCGGAGGAGATTTGATGAACTCGCGCGCCTCGCGGTCGGTCGCGGTGAGCCAGTCGCTGGCCAGTGGCCAGATCGTGTCGATCGACCATTCCGCAGCCCAGCCGGGATAGGCTGCCGCCAACGCCGTTGCGGCGCCAGTCAGCACGCTGTGATGCAGGTAGCCTGCAATCCTGAGCGACAGGGCGTCCCGCCGGGGATTTCCTGGCCAGCCCGCGACGAGTTTCGCCGCCGCGCCGCCCGCCTCGATGTCGTCAGCCATCCGGTCGCAAAGTGCGCCCATGAAGGGCGATCCGAGCGTCGTACAGAACACGGCCTGATCACGGAAGTGGAGGAGAATGTCCTCCGTAGACGGTATATCATTCATGTCATCACCGAGTTGTGCAGTATGGGTTGGTAGCCAGCGCGCAAGGCCTCGCAGCTGATCCGCGGGGTCAGGCGTTCGCCCGCGGCATGCAGGCCCTGCGGACGCCCGTATCCGGCGAAGGACCAGGCGCGCGCCTCGCCTCGATACTTCAGCCAGGCCCGGCCATCTGCGGCGTAAAACGCGCCGTCCGGAAGGCTGGCGGGCCATATCGTCTCGCGGTCTGACTTGCGCGTCAGCACATCCTGGATCTCACCGGCCGATTTCGCGTCCAGCGCGCCGATGCGTTCACCGGCGGCCAGATGGCCTGTCCGGACCAGGCCATCGCGAAACGCCTTGGCTTCCGGGCGACGGCATTCGAAACAGGGCCGGTGCCCCGCCGCCAGTGCCGACGCCTCATCGAGGAAGAAGAGTTCGGTATACAATCCCGGCTGCATCAGCGCGCGCCGGCGATCCTTGAAACTCAGCACACAGATGATCCACTGCTGCGAAGCCCAGCGGCGGTCTTTCAGCGTCTGGTTGTCCCGGTGGAAACAGCCGCCCCGGTTGCCCATGAACAGGCCGCGCTCCGGCACGGCGTGCACGAGGCCAAAGGGATCCACCCTGTTCTGACGCGGCAAGACCGGCACCCCAAATGAAAAGGCCCGGACAACGCGGTCTCGCATCATCCGGGCCGGATTTCAGCCGTTCGGGCGATGCGGGATCAGACCCGCTCGACCGCCATGGCGATACCTTCGCCGCCGCCGATGCACAGCGAGGCCATGCCTTTCTTCGCGCCGCGGTCTTCCATTGCCGCGATCAGCGTGATCAGCACGCGCGCGCCGGAGGCGCCAATCGGGTGGCCCATCGCGCAGGCGCCGCCGTTAACGTTCAGGATGTCATGGCTGATTCCAAGTTCCTTCATGGCGATCATCGGGACGACCGCGAAGGCTTCGTTCACTTCCCAAAGGTCGACGTCCTCGACTTTCCAGCCGGCTTTCGCGAGCGCCTTCTTCATCGCCGGCACAGGCGCCGTGGTGAAGTATTCCGGCTCATGTGCATGGCTGGACGAGGCGACGATCTTGGCGAGCGGCTTCAGGCCGCGCTTCTTGGCTTCGGATTCGCGCATCAGCACGAGGGCTGCGGCGCCGTCCGAAATCGCCGAGGCGTTCGCGGCGGTGACCGTGCCGTCCTTGGAGAAGGCAGGCTTCAGCGTCGGGATTTTCTCGGGCATCGCTTCGCGCGGCAGCTGGTCGGTGTCGATCACGACATCGCCCTTCTTGCCCTTCACCGTGATCGGGGTGATCTCGCGCTTGAACTTGCCATTCTTGGTGGCGTTCTGCGCGCGGGTCAGCGTCTCGAGGGCGTAGGCGTCCTGCTGCTCGCGGGTGAATTGGTACTCGCCGGCGATCTTGTCGGCGAACACGCCCATCGGGCCCTTCGCGTAGGCATCCGTCAGGCCGTCGAGCGCCATGTGGTCCTCGGCGCCCATCGTGCCGTACTTGTGGCCCTTGCGCACGTTCAGCAGGTGCGGGGCGTTGGTCATCGATTCCATGCCGCCGACGATGACGATGTTGGCGTCGCCCGCCAGGATCGCGTTGCGGCCCATGACGGCCGCCTGCATGCCCGAGCCGCACATCTTGTTGATGGTGGTGGCTTCGAGGCCTTTGTCTTCACCCGACTTGATGCCCGCCTGGCGCGCCGGGGCCTGGCCCTGGCCGGCCGGGAGGCAGTTGCCCATGATGATCTCGTTGGCTTCGCCTGGCTTCAGGCCGGCTTCCGCGACCGCGGCCTTGACGGCCATCGCGCCCAGTTCGTTGGCCGAGAAACCGGCAAGGTCGCCCAGCAGACCGCCCATCGGGGTGCGGGCCATACCAACGATCACAACGGGGTCTTTGTCAGACATAGGGCATTCCTTCCTGAAGTTTTTGTGCGGGTGCTATAAAGAAACTTAGGCGCTGCGCGCGCCGTTTCGTCAAGTCCGGGCGGGGGCGATCAGCCCCCCAGCGCCGCCTCGATGTCCGCAATCAGCTCGGCGTCGGCCGGGCGGGTCGAGGAAGGGTAGGCCTTGATCGGGGTGCCATCGCCCTTGATCAGCACCTTGTGGAAGTTCCATTTCGGCTGGGCCCCTTCGCCGATCGCCTTGACGGCGGCGGCATAGAACGGGTGCTGGCCGGCGCCGGTGACCGGATACTTCTTGGTCAACGGGAAGGTCACGCCATAGTTGATCTCGCAGAAGGTCTTCACCTCCGTTTCGGACCCCGGCTCCTGGCTGCCGAAGTCGTTCGACGGCACGCCGACGATGATCAGGCCCTCGTCCTTCTTGGCGTCGTAGAGTTCCTGCAGACCCTTGTATTGCGGCGTGAACCCGCAGCGGGAGGCGGTGTTAACCACCAGGATGGCCTTCGCGCCAAGGGCGGCGAGATCAAGCGGCTGACCATTGATCGACGTGAATTCGGTGGCGGACATGGCTTTTGTTTCCTTGGAAGCGGCTGGGGCAGGCACCGTGGCGGGTGCGGGTTTGGCGGTGGTGGCGGGCTCGCTGAGAGCGGGGGCGCCGCAGGCGGACAAGGCAAGCGCTGAAAGCAGGACGGTCAGGGACAGGCGCATGAAGGGCGGCTCCGATGGGATGGGTGAGCCCGATATAGGCGGCCCGGGCCCGCCGTCATCCCTTGCGTCTCGGCTTTGCGCGCGCCGACCGGGGCGCGCTTGTGGCATCGAGGGCAATCGCGGCGTCGATGATGTCTTCAAGTTCGCCATCGATTTCGTCTTCGCTGCGCACTTTCACGTGCCGCAGTGACTTGCCGCTGCCTTCGATCCGGTCGGGAAACTGTGCGGCGAGTTCCGCGCCGCGGACAAGCTGCAGGTTGCAATGGGCGCTGTGGCCGATGACGGAGATCACCCAGTCGCGGCCATGCCATGAGGGATAACCATGCGAGAGCTTTTCGGTCAGCTCGGGTCCGGCGCGCAAGACGGCTTCCCTCAGCGCCAGCGCGACGCGTCTGGGTCCGGGGGCGAGCGTTTTGAAATAGGCTCCGGTGCCGTCGTCCAAGGGCCCCTTATTTCTTCTTCTTCCCGTTCCCCGATTTCGCGGGCTCGGCGTCAACCTCGAACGTCATCTGCATGTTCACACGGTACATGTCGATCTTGCCATTGCGGATCGTCGTGGACATCGAATTGATATGGCACGAGCTGAGGCCACGCACGGTTTTCGAGAACCGGCTGACGGCAATCTGGATGGCGTCCTCGAAGGATTTCGAGGATTCAGACATGATTTCTTCGGATTTCATGATGGCCACGGGCGTTTCTCCCTCGGAGCTTCCGGAAGGCAAGTGAACGCTCTTGACGAAAATTGGCAAGCGGGCTCGCGCTGGAGGCGAACCCGGAGGGCCGTTCAGCTGCGCAGGCGCAGGCCGGCTTCCGAGTTGTTCTGCCAGACGACGTCGGCTTCGCCTTCTAGGCCGACAGAGCGGGCATGCACGGTGACCACGGGCGGCAGGCGCTCGTTGGTCGGAAAGCGGATGCGCAGGCCCGTCTCCGTGAAGTCCATCACGACGCCCTTGCGGCGATAGCCGGACTCGTAAGTGACAGAAGCTTCGCGATAAACCGCGGCGCGGACAGGCCGGGCCAGGTCCGGTTCAGCGTCTGCAACGCCCTTCACCCGGTCTGGTTCGACGGATGCAGACTTCTTGGTTCCGAAGAGCGCAGACAAGATCGACATGGCTAAAACGGCTTCCTGTTGGCAGCTTTGATACAACTCGCCTGACAGGATGCATAAACCACACCAGTTAAAACCGGATTGAAACCGTACGCCTTTCAAGGGCGTACGGTTTCAGATTTTCGAGGTAAGTTAAATTACCAGATCCGGATGCGCTGTTCCGGCGGCAGGTAGAGCGCATCTTCCGGGCCGACATCAAACGCTTCGTACCACTCGTCGAAGTTCCGGACCACGCCGTTGATCCGGTAATCCGGCGGCGAGTGCGGATCGGTCAGCAGCTGCTGGCGCGTGGCTTCTTCGCGGTATTTGGCGCGCCAGACCTGCGCCCAGCCGAGGAAGAAGCGCTGGTCACCGGTCAGGCCGTCGATCACCGGCGCCTTTTCAGCCTCGCTGACCGTGCCGTCGCTGTCCTTGTCCAGGCTCATCTGGTAGGCGCGGTAAGCCATCGACAGGCCGCCGACATCACCGATGTTTTCGCCGAGGGTCAGGCGGCCGTTGACGCAGGTCTTGCCGTCATCGAGCGGGCAATAGCTGTCATACTGGGCCACTAGGGCATCGGTCAGCATGCGGAACGCGGCAAGGTCAGTATCGGTCCACCAGTTCTGGAGCGCGCCGACCGCGTCATATTTCGCACCCTGGTCATCGAAGCCATGTCCCATTTCGTGACCGATGACGCCGCCGATGGCGCCATAGTTCACGGCCGGATCGGCGGACAGGTTGAAGAAGGGCGGCTGCAGGATCGCGGCCGGGAAGACGATCTCGTTGAAGCTCGGGTTGTAATAGGCGTTCACCGTCTGCGGGGTCATGAACCATTCGGTCTTGTCGACCTTCGTTCCCAGCTTCGACAGGTTGTCCTGCATGGCCCACTTGCCGGCGGCCATCGCGTTGTCGAGCGCATTCGTGCCGACGATCAACGTCTCGTAGGTCTCGAACTCGACCGGATAGCCGATCTTCGGATCGAACGTGTTCAGCTTCTCGACGGCTTTGACTTTCGTGTCAGCGCTCATCCAGGCAAGATCCGCGATATTGGCGTCCATCGCCTTGCGCAGGTTGGCGACAAGCTCATCCATCGCGGCCTTGTTCTCGGCCGGGAAGTGACGCTCAACGAACACCTTGCCGATGGCTTCACCCAGCACGCCTTCGGTCGCAGACACCGCCCGCTTCCAGCGCTCGCGCTGAGCCGGCTGGCCGCGAAGCGCGGTGCCGTAGAAGGCGAACTGGGCCGCGTCGATGTCTTCGGAGAGGACGTCAGCGTGGTCGATCAGGAAATGCGCCTTGAGATAGGCCTTCCAGGTGTCGAGCGAGGTTTTCGAGCTGAGGGCGAAGATGCCTTCGAACCCCTTGCCGAGCTTGGCGGCGTCGTCGGCGGTCAGGCCGGCCGAGGCGAGTTCTTCCTTGGTCGGAGGAATTTCGGAAACGAGGAAGCTTGACTGCGTGCCGACGCCGAGCGTGTCCAGGGCAGTCTGGACCGGGAAGTCGCCGCCGAGCGCGACGAGCTGCTCGCGGCTCAGCTTGTTATAGGTCACTTCCGGGTTGCGCGAGACCGTGCGGTCCCAGTCGAGCTTCGCAATCTCGGTTTCGAACGCCATCACATCGGCGGCCGTCTTGGCAGGATCGGCATAGCCCGCCTTGCCGAGAGCGAAGGTCAGCAGCTCGACATATTTGGCGCGCAGCCCAACCGACTTCTCGTCATCCTTCAGGTAATAGTCGCGGTCCGGCATGCCGAGGCCGCCGAGCGACATCTGGAAGATGTAGGTCTCGGGATCCTTGTCATCGACGAACACGAAGCCGTTGATCGGCGAGGCATAGCCCACCGTTGCGGTGATCCGTGCAATGTCGGCCGTGCTGGAGATGGCATCGATCTCGGCGAAGTAGGCCGCGGCCGGGGTGAGGCCGGCGGCGTTGATCGCGGCGGTGTCCATATAGGCCTTGTAAATGGCTGCGATCTTGCCTTCCGGCGTCGTCACGGCGGGGGAGGTTGCGGCCAGGTCTTCGATGATCCGGCGCACGCGCTGCTCGGATTTCTCACGCAAGAGGTCGAACGATCCATAACGCGACTTGTCCGCGGGAATTTCGAATTCGGCGAGCCATTTGCCGTTCACATACTTGTTGAAATCGTCACCCGGTTTCACGGCGGCATCGCCGGTCTCGAGGTTGATGCCCCAGTCGCCCCAAACATCCGGCGAGGCCAGTTGCAGCACTTCTTCAGCGGGCTTCGCCGCTTCCGGCACGGCCGTATCCTTGTGGTGCGCACAGGCCGTGATCAGCGCCAGCGAGGCTGCGCCAAGCAGAAGTTTCTTCATGGAATGCTCCTTTGTAAGCCCTCGCCAAACCCGGCAAGGGGCAATGTGAAAACTGTATGGGCCAAGCCTACTCGGCGGGCGCGGGGCGGCCCTGGCTGCTCGTGCCGATGAGTTCTTCCTCGTCGATATTCGCCACGCCGGTATACCCTTCGCCGATCTGGCGATAGGGGCGCCCGCCCCAGGTCCATCCAAAGATCCGCCCGATCTCGCAGCCCACCGCATACATGGACGGCACGAGGAACAGGGTGATGAACAAGGCAAAGCAGATCGCGAAGCTGAGGGACACAAGCATCGGTTTCAGGAACTGCGCCTGCGTCGATTTCTCCGCCAGCATCGGGCCGATGCCGACGAACGTGGTGATCGACGTCAGGAAGATCGGCCGGAAGCGCGAAACCCCCGCATCGATCAGCGCCTGCATCGCGCCGGCGCCTTGCTCGCGCCGCGTGTTGACGTAGTCGATCAGCACGAGGTTGTCGTTGATGATCACGCCCGCCGCCGCAGCAATCCCGAACAAGGCGAACATCGCCATCGGCGTATCGGTCAAGGCCAGGCCGAACATCGCGCCGGTATAGGCCAGCGGGATCGCCGTCATCAGCAACAACGGTTGCGCATAAGACCGGAACGCGATCGCCAGCAGCATGTACATCGCCGCGATTGCAATCAGCAGCAGGCGCTGGATCTCGGCGAAGAATTCCTGCTCCTGCTCGAAGCCGCCGGCCTCGCCGCGGGTCACGTCCGGGAATTCCTGTTTGAATTGCGGCCAGAAGTCTTTCTCCATGGCCTCCATGATCTTCGCGCGGCCGCCTTCACCGAGCACTTCCGCCGAGACCGAGACCGAACGCACACGGTTGCGGCGCACGATCCGGTTGATGCCGGGCGCAAACTCGAAATCCGCAACCTGGGTGACCGGAATCTCCCGGCCGTCCAGCGTCCGTATGCGGATCGAGGCCAGGCTGTCGAGGTCGTCACGCGACGCCTCCGGCAGGCGCACGCGCACTTCCACGTCCATGCCGTCGCGCGGCAGGCGCTGGGCCAATTCGCCGAAATAGGCCTGCCGCAGCTGGTTCGACACATCCGCCAGCGTGATGCCCAGCGTCTCTGCCCCTGGCTTCATCGTGATGCGGATTTCCTCCGCCGCCGACGACAGGTTGTCGGTGACATCATAGGCCTCGGCATAGGTGGCGAGGTGTGCCTTCAGCTTGTCGGCCGCTGCCCGCAGACGGTCGAGGTCCGGATGGCTCAACGCGAACTGGACGCCCGTATCAGGCCGGTTAAAGGTGAACTCGAAATTGATTTCCTCCGCATCCTGAATGTCGCCGGTCGCCTCGCGAAGGGCGTCGGCGAGATCCTTGGAGCGCAGCTCCTCGGGGCGTTCTTCCGGCGGCACCAGGCTGATCCAGGCCTGCACGCTCGTGCCGCCCGCCACGACGGACGCGTCGCGGATGAGGCCTTCCTTGATTTCCGGAAAATCGAGCGACGTCTTGCGCCGCGCTTCGACCACACCGGCCTGCAACTGGTCGCGCACCTGCAGCACACGCTCGAACGGCGTGCCGTCCGGCATTTCGATGTTGACCTGGATGAGATCGGCTTCGATCTCCGGCATGAACTTGAACGGCACGATGCCGTTCGCCTGCATGCTGATCGAAATCATCACCAGCGAGGCAAAGAACGCGATGGTTGCGTACCGGAAGCGGATCGCCGCCTCGAGGGCAGGCTTGTAGATGTTGGCCGCAAACCAGAGCAGGCTGTCGGCAATCCGGCGCTGCAGCTTGAGGAATGGGCCGAGTGGCCCGTCGAATTTCTGCTTCTCCATGTGCGCAAGGTGCGAGGGCAGGATCAGCATGCACTCAAGCGTCGAGATGATCAGGGCCGCGATCACCACGAACGAGATTTGCGAGGTGAACATCCGCGTCGGCCCGGTCACGAACAGCCAGGGCAGGAAGGCGATGATCGTCGTGAGAATGCCGAAGATGATCGGCTTCACCACCAGCTGCGTGCCGACGATGGCGGCATCGAGCCCCTTGCGCCGTCCGCTTTCCACTTCCTTGTGTATGTTCTCGCCCACCACGATCGCATCGTCCACGATGATGCCGATCACCAGCAGCACAGCGAAGGTGGAGAGGATGTTCCACGACACGCCGACCAGCGGGAACAGGATCATCGCACCCGCAAACGCGGTCAGAATGCCCGACGTGACCCAGAACGCCACCAGTGGTCGCAGGAACAGGATCAGGATGAACATCACCAGCAACGCGCCCTGGATGGCGGATGAGGAGATCAACTCCATCCGCGCAACGAAGGTCGTGGAATCGTCCCACAACTTGTCGATCCGGACGCCTTCCGGAAGGATGCCATTGGCCGGATCGTTCGCGCGGTCGATGTATTCGCGAAACCCTTCGGCATACTTTTCGATGTTCATCTTGTCCGGCTCGGGCACCATGACAAACACGGTCGTCCGTCCGTTGAAGCTCGCGCTCAACTTGTCGCTCGCAAAGCCGTCGATGACGTTCGCCACGTCATCCACGCGCACCGTACCCTGATCACTCGACTGGCGGATGATGATGTTGCCGAACTGCTCGGCTGTGTCAGCAAGGTTGCGCGCCGACAATTGCACATCGCCCACCGGCGACTCGATCCGTCCGCCGGAAGAGTTCAGCGATGTCTGGCGCACCGCGTTCGCGACATCCGACATCGACAGGCCGAAGCGCCGCAGCGCTTCCTCGGACACTTCGATGCTGACCTGCTCTTCCATCGTGCCTTGCAGCACGGCAAGCTCGCCGCCGGGCAGGGCGGCGATGTCATCGCGCACCTTGTCGCCGATCTTGCGCAGCGTGCGCGCGTCCACGTCGCCGTGAACCGCAAGGCCCATGAACCAGTTGCGCTGTTCCCAGCGCTCCACTTGCGGCTCGAACGCCGCCTGCGGAAGGTTGTTGATCTGGTCGACCCGCAGCTTCACCTCATCGAGGAAGACGTTCATGTCGATGTCGTCGCGGCCGCGGATGTTGACCACGCCGAAGCCTTCGCTGGACGTCGAGGTCACGCGCTCGAGCCCGTCAATGTCGGCGACGGCTTCCTCGATCCGGGTCACGATCTGGTCTTCAATGTCGCGCGGGGACGCGCCGGTCCAGGCCACCGAGACGGAGGCACCCGAGACTTTCACCACCGGGAACATTTCCCGTTCCATCGCGGAGTAGCCAAAGGCCCCGCCCGCGAAGAAGATGAACATCAGCAGGTTGGCGGCAACCGAGTTACGGGCAAACCACGCGACGATACCGTTCATTGGGCGGCTCCCTCACTGCCTTTGCCGGTCTCGGCCTTGGCGACCTTTTCGTCCTTGCCGTCGGCTTTCGCCGGCTTCGGCGGATTGTGAACCTTCACCGTGCCATCTTCCATCCGCTGCATCACGGTGAGGCTCATGCCATCAAACGGCGCCTGGACCGGGCTGATGATCGCCAGCTCGCCGACCTTTGCACCTTCATGGAAGTAGGCGCCGTCCTTGTCCGAGTGTTCGATATCGACCGTCCGGATCGACAGCTTGCCGCTCTTTGGATCGCCGATGAACAGCTGGTCGTCGCCGCGCAGCGCCGAACGCGGCGCCACCAGCACGCGGTCAAGGGCGCGGCCCTGGATCTCGGCATTGACGAACAGGCCCGGCGCCATCGGCGCGCCGTTGTCGGCGCCCTTGCCGAACGGATCATTCAGCTCGGCGATGACGTTGATCTGGCGCGTCTGGCTGTTGATCGCGGCGCCCGTGCGCACGACCTGTCCGCGCCAGGTCCGCGGCTCCCCGCCCACGGTGGCGGTGAAGACAACTTCCGGCCCCGGCGTCTTGGCGCTGCTGGCGAAGGCGAGCGGCAGTCCGAGCCGGCCGATCTCTTCATCCTTCAGCGGAAGGACGACCTCGACAACATCATTGCCGAAGATCTGGCCCAGCGACTGGCCGGGTGCGACCACCTGGCCGATATCGACCATGCGCTCGCGCACGCGCCCGTCGAACGGGGCAACGACCGCCGTGCGCGCCAGCGCCAATTGTGCGTCCTGAAGCTGCGACTTTGCCGCGTCCAGCGCCGCGCGCGCTTCGGCAAGCTGCGGCTCGCGGCGGGCGAGGGGAGAGGCATCGGTCATGCCGAGGTCTTCAAGGTCTTGTTGTGCAAGCTCGGATTCGGCGATCTCGCGGGCGAGGCGCTGCTCGGCCGAGGCGACGGTCGAGCGCGCGCGCACGACACCGAGTTCATAGTCTTCGCCTTCGACGCGCACGAGCACCTGGCCCTTGCGGATGAAGCCGCCATCGATGAAGTCCGGCGACACATAGGCCACACGGCCCGAAATCTGCGGCGAGACCGAGATCTCGCGCTTCGGGCGCACTTCGCCCTGCGCTTCGACGGTCAAGGTCAGCGCCACTTCCTTCACCGGTTCGGCGAACACGTTGAGGCCCGCCTGGGGTTCCTCGGATTTCTCCGCCTCCGGCTTGAAGGCGCTGACGGCGATGAACCCGCCCACCCCGAGAATGAGGATGATGGCGATCGGGGCGATGATGGCGATAAGGCGTCCCATGATTATTGGCTCCTGCCGTCTTCTTCGGCGTCTGCGTCGGGTGTGGTTTCGGTTGCAGGCAGAACGGGAACACCGCCGCCAAGCGCAAGGTGATAGGATATCCGGTTGGTCGCACGGCTGGCCCGCGCAGACACGAACTGGCTCTCGGCGTTGAGGCGCCGTGTCTGCGCATCGATCAGGTCAAAGATCGTGATCGTGCCGCTGACATACTGGCGTTCGGCCAGGTCCTCGGCGAACTTCGCTTCTTCGAACGCGACCGACTGGGCCGCTTCCTGCTGGGCCAGAAGAACGTCCGCTGTGAGCGCGTCTTCCACTTCGCGCCATGCGTTCAGCACGCCGCCCGCGTAGTTCGCAACCGCCGCCTCGGCCTGTGCAATCGCCGCCGCCTGCTGCGCCCGCAGGCGCCCGCCGGCGAACAGCGGCTGGGTCAGCCCGGCAATCAGCCGCGCCGCGATCAACGCAGGATCGACGGCTTCTTCAAACGTGCTCCCGCCGCCGGACGCCGTGGCGCTCAATCGAAGCGCAGGCAGCATCGCGAGGCGTGCTTCTTCGGCCGCAAGGCCGGCGCCCACGACGCGCGCTTCCAGCGCGGCAACGTCGGGCCGGCGGGTGAGCAACAGCGCCGGGTTGCCCTCGGCGGTGATGGGTTCAAGCTTGGGCAATTCCGTTGTCGAGGTCAGCTCTGCGCCGGGATAGCGGCCAAGCAGCACTTCCAGCCGCCGCGTCGCTTCTGCCGAGAACTGCTTGCGCGCCGCAATGGTGGCTTCGGCCGCCGCCAGCTGGCTACGCGCGGTGCGTAGCTCGAGCGGACCCGAAATGCCGGAACGCACGCGCCGGTCGGTGATGGTCAGCACCCGGTCGCGCGCCTCGAAGGACAGCTGCGCGATGCGTTCCTGCGCCAGCGCCTCGTTCAGCGCGATCCATGCCCCGGCGGTCTGCGCCGTGATCGACAGCTCGGCCGCGGCAAGGTCGGCCTCGCTGGCCGCACGGTCCGCATCGGCCTGCGCCACTGAATTGGACACCCGGCCCCACAGGTCGGCTTCCCAGCTCGCGTCCAGATTGGCGCTGTAGACGGAGTTTTCGATCTGCTCTTCCTGGCCGCCGATGATCACCCCCGTGGAGGTGCTGCCGCCGGAGACGCTGGCGGAAAGGCTGGGCAACCATTGGCCCCGCGCACCGCGAGAGCGGGCCTGCGCGGCGCGGGCGAGGGCGGCGCGCGCTTCCAGCGTCGGGTTCGCAGCCAGCGCTTCGGCCACCAGAGCGGTCATTTGCGGGTCATTGAATTGGCTCAGCCAGTCGGCGGACGGGGCCTGTCCGGCCACGCCGCTGGCGCTCCATTCATCCGGCGCATCCGGCACCGTGCTGAACAGCGCGTCCCGGTCGTCGATATAGCGTTCGGAGGCGTCCGGAATGGCCGCGCAGGCGGCCAGCATGGCGGTTCCGAAGAGAAGAAAGGACTTTTTCATGCGGTCAAGGAACGCCCTGGCTGACTTTTAGGACCGGATACGCCTGCGCTTGCCGAGCGTCAATATGAAATTATCGAAATTCAATAATTTTGACACGATGATTTTTCATCTGCCGTTAATCATACGAAAGCCGGGACTTGGCAGATCAGGGGGGCCGGGTTAGCGCCTGCCTGCGCAGCAGATCGCGCGCGCACGTCACACAGGTGCCCTCCTTGAGCGAAGAGCCAGCCAGCCGGTCGATGACGCGCCGCACGCGGGACTTCACCGTCCTGACCGGCACCACCGGCATCGTGCTCCTGCTGCTCGTCGCCAACGGCGCGCTTGGGTTGCTGGAAGCGATCAGCGCCCTGATCGTGATTGCCTCGGTTGCGCTTGCCTACTTTGCGGGCTCTGCCGTCCGCGTGGCGCCGGCCAGCCCGGCCAACGACGCCGAGCCCGCCGCGTCCGGCGCGAACCTTCCGCAAGCCGACCTGCTCGCCGCCCTGCCGCTGCCAGCCCTTGAAATCGGCGCCGGCCAGAAGATCATGGCCTTCAACGGCGCCGCGGACGATCTCTTCGAACTCAGCAGTCTGCCCTTTGCCCGTGCCAGCGCCGTGATCCGCTCGCCGGTGCTGCTCGCCGCCATCGATGACGCCCTTGTGCGCCGCGAGGATGGCCCCGTCGGCGTCTCGGCCGAACTCGAGACCGGCCCGGACGAGACCTGGCGCGCGCATGTCAGCCGCATCCCGGCCAGCGCAAATGTCCTTGTGCTGATGGAAGACCTCACCCCCGTGAAGCGCGCCGCCCGTGCCCGCGCCGACTTCCTCGCGAACGCCAGCCACGAGCTGCGCACGCCGCTCACCGCCATCTCCGGCTTCATCGAAACGATGCGCGGCCCCGCAAAAGATGACACCGCCGCCTGGCCCCGCTTCCTCGACATCATGGCCGGCGAGTCCGACCGGATGAGCCGCCTGATCGCCGACCTTCTCTCCCTCTCGCGGATTGAATCGTCCGAACACGTCCTGCCGCGCGGCCGCGAGGATCTCACCGAGATCGTCTCTGCCTCTCTCGCCGCCCTGCAGCCGATCGCGGCCGAAAGCGGCGTCACCCTCCGGATCCAGGACGCGCCGCCCGGCCTTCCGGACATCACCGCCCACCGCGACGAGCTCATCCAGGTCGTCGAAAACCTCGTCTCCAATGCCGTGAAGTATTCCAAGCCCGGCAGCGAGATCACGCTCGGCTACGGCGCCTCGACCTCCCTCGCCGAAGCGCGCACCGCCGCCTCGCAGCGCTGGGACGCGAGCCAGCGCATGACGCTGCTGCAAACACTTGCCCGCACCAGCGCGCCGGAACCCGCCGTCTGGCTGCGCGTCGAGGATCAGGGCCCCGGCATCGAGCGCGAACACCTGCCACGCCTCGGCGAACGCTTCTACCGCGCCGACCAGTCGCGCGGCGGCAAGATCACGGGCACCGGCCTCGGCCTCGCCATCGTCAAGCACATCATGGCCCACCACCGCGGCGGCCTCGCCGTCGAAACCCGCCTCGGCCAGGGCACCGCCTTCGGCGTCTGGCTCCCCGCCGCGCGGGATTGATCCGTAGACGGTACACCGGGCATAAGCATCTGCACCGGCTGCCGGGCCCGCATCAGGCGGCGTGATCAAACGTAACGGGTCTCAATGTCGGCAGGAAGGGCACATCGTCCTGCCGGCAAATGCTCTGTATCGCGGCGCGCGCGGTCATCAGGCCCGTCGGCAGTCCCCCGCCGGGCGAGACCCATTGGCCGACCCGTAGCAGGCGGCCGAGGCCGGGCAGCGTCTGGCGCCTCGACGCGAACAGGGAGCCCGGCGTCGGCAGGAAGCCTTCCATGCTGCCCTTCCAGTTTCGGGTGAAGCGAATGACTGTCGCAGGCGTTGACACATCGACCGTCTCGACCCGTCCGCGCAAACCCGGCAAGCGCCGATCCAGAAGGGCGATGACCGTTTCGGCGAGGCGCAACTTTTCGGTGGCATATCCCGCCGGATCCGTCCGCTGGAGTTCCACCCAATAGGCGAAGTTGTAGGTCGGAAGAAAGCACGTGATCGCCGTCTTGCCTTTCGGCGCGAAGGTCGGATCGTAATTGAAAGTCCGGAACGTCACGATGGTCAGGGCCGTCTCCGGGTCGACCCGGAAAGGCTCGCGCGGAATATACGCAAGATGCCCCGGCTCCCCGTTCATATCCTGTGCAACGCCCAGCGACACTTGCACGTAAGACGGAAACACCGGCTGCTCTGCGTATAGCCGGTCGATGGCCGCGTTCCTGTATCTGCCGCCCAGCAGTTCGTGGATCGCCGCGTGTCCGTCCGCCGCAGAGATCACCCAATCCGCCGCTATGGTTTCACCGCTCTCAAGAAGAACGCCGGTGGCAACATCGTTCTCGACCGTAATCTCTTCGACCTTTGCGCCCGTGCGCAGCGTGCCGTCGAGCGCGCGAAAGCGTTCGACAATCAGGTCGACAATCGCTTTCGAACCGCCCACCGGATAGCCGGCATTGCGGCGGTTCATCCAGGCGAACATGAACACCAGCGCAATCACGGACATGCCGGCCGTCCCGCTGTCGCCAAAGAAGCGGCGGAGCAGTTCGTGCCTGAAGCGCTTGCCATAGTCCGCCGCGCTGATACCCGCCCAATGCTGAAGCAAAGGCAGCCTCGGCGCGAGGCGCAGCATCGCCCAGGCCCGGCGCGGCCAAGGGCCGTTCATCGCGTCCTGCAAGGGCAGATCGGCGAGCACCCGGATCGCCGATGTGAACGCCTTGATCTCCTCGGCATCTTCGGGCGCCACGTGCAGGAACTCGGCTTCCATACGGTCAACATTGGAATAGACGCGCAGCGAAGGGCCGCCCTCGCTCTCCACGCGCTGGTATTCCTCGGCATAGACAAAGCTGAGCCGGTCAATGTCGAAAACTTCCCGCCATTGCGCGTTGAGCATCTCTCCCGGCGACGATCCGACCAGCCAGTGAATACAGGTCTCGAACGTATAGGCGCCGCGCGTCCAGCTGGTCGCAAGGCCGCCCGGGGCCGAATGCTGTTCTAGCACCTCCGTTTCATACCCGCAGCTTCGTCCGTACACGCCCGCGCACAGTCCGGCGACGCCGCCGCCGATGATGACAATCTTGCCTCGCCTTGGCGTCATGAGCTCGCTCCTGTTCAATCATCTACCCGGCCGGGTCCGTGCCCGGTCAGGCCGCCGCGAAGCCGGGGGAGGGCGCGCCGTTCTTCAGGGCCTGCCCGGCTTCGACCTTCCGAGCGAATGTCTCGGTCAGGTCCCGCCAGCCATCGGAGGCCATCGCGGGCTGGTTGACGATCAGTTCGGCCAACGGCGTGCGTCCGCACAGCGCCGCCATCTGGTGAAGCGTCGCCTTGCCGCCGCTTCCGCCCAGCGTGCAGAACACTGCGGCTTTTTTGATCCGAGTGTTTTCGCGCGCGATATAGGTGCGCATCGGCGTCGCCATGTTGGATGCCCAGACGGGACAGCCGAGGATCACGACATCATAGTCCGCCACACTTTTCGTCAGTGGCCGGATCGGCGGGGATCGCTTGAGTAGCGACGCGGTCAGCGCCGCGGGGAAGGCGAAAGGCCCCCCGCGCGGCTGGATGTCCTGAATGTGCTCGACATCCGCAGACAGCCTCTCTGCGATCAGCCGGGCGACTTTCCCTGTATTGCCCGTCCACGAGTAATACACGACGAGATATCTGGGCATGATGCGTAACCTGTCTTGAGGGCGCATGGCCCGTCAGGGTCACGGCGCATTGCTGGAAATCTTCACGCGCGCCTCGGGCGCGGCGCCGTGGGCCGTCTTTGGAACTCTGATTGTCCGCGCGGTCGCTTGCCTGCCCAGGCAGTCCAACTCCGTACCCGGACGATGGACCACGACGTCGGCGACCTTGCTGGGCCACCCGCAGACCCCTAGCAGGCCGACACGCGGGTCGAGCGGATCGGGATGTACCCACTCAGCGGCTGGGTCGCACACCCATGCCCACGGCTCCCGGTCGGCTACTTGGCGCGGAACGCTCTGCGGCTCGCAGGGCAGATAGAGCGAAGCGAAATCCGCCATCCCGGATCGCAGCGCCCTCGCGTGCGGTCAGGCCGGACTCTCAACGAGCCCTGCGGGACTGGAACCCGCCCGGGCCACACCTCCCAACATACCGGGCTCCATCCCTGCCAAAAGCGTGCCGAGTGAGTGAATCATTACACATTAAAATCGACCCGGCCGGGATTGGACCGTCCACACGTCCATGTGGATGGTTTGTGGACGGGGTGGTGAGCGGGCTCCTGGCGCAGATTTTCAATCCGAGCGAGATGCGGCTGTGGCATAAGCTCGTGCCAGTCCCTCAAAAGCGAGACCCCCGGGGCGGGGGAGCGCCGGGGGTCTCTTACGTCTGGCGAAGAATTTGCGCGGCGTTAGCCGGCAATCCGCCGGACATAGTCATATTCGGATTTGCGGGCTTCGCGCTTGCGGGCCGGCTGGAAGGCGACCTGGGCGTGTTCGGCGCAATAGGGGCCGCAGTCGGACTTGCGGCCGCAGAAGGCGAATTTCGGGTCCGCCGGGTCGCCGATCGGCCATTTGCACATCGTGTCGCGCAGCGTGAGGATCGTGGCCGGCGTGCCGTCGACCAGCAGCGGGGGCAGGGGCTTGATCGCGGAGACGCGCTCGATCGCGAGGGCCGGGGCCGGCGCGCTGGGCGCGGCGATGGCGGGCGCCGCGGCGGCGGCCGCTGCCGATCCATCCGCCATGAAACGGGGCTTCGGCCGGGCGAGGCGCGGTGGGCGCTTGACGGGGCGCGACGGGGTTGCGCGGCCGGACAGGCCGAGGCGGTGGACCTTGCCGATCACCGCATTGCGCGTGACGCCGCCCAGTTGTTTCGCAATCTGCGAGGCTGAATGGCCTTCGGCCCAGAGTTTCTTGAGGGTGTTCACCCGCTCGTCATTCCACGACATGTTGGAAGTCTCCCGCATCTCAGGGCGCGGCTCATCGCTGAGGCCACAGAACCCTATATGTTGTGTTGGCTGTACGCGCCATCTGTTCTGACACCTAGATGTCGTATCAGAGGCGCAACGAAACACAACATGCAGGCACGGCTTTCCACAGGGTTCTATATCTTGTGGAGCGGATTTGCCGCCGCGATGCCCCTCGCAAGCGCGGGCTGCATCGCTTATGTGCAGTAGGCATGAAGACGATTCCCCCGGCTGATCAATCCCGCCCGCTTCGCCAATACGGCGCGTTCAACGGCCTCGGCCTCTGGACCCTCTACCAACGGGAAGTGGGGCGGTTTCTGAAAGTCTGGATGCAGACCGTCTTCGCCCCCGTCGTCACGACGCTGCTCTTCATGACGGTGTTCAAGCTCGCCTTCGGGGACCGGGGTCAGCTGACCGGGGATTTCGAGAACCTGCGCTACAATGATTTCCTCGCGCCCGGCCTGATCATGATGGCGATCCTGCAGAACGCCTTTGCAAACACGAGTTCGAGCCTGGTGCAGGCGAAGTTCAACTCCACGCATGTCGATTTCCTGATGCCGCCCCTGTCGCCGCTGGAGCTGACGATCGCTTTCCTGGGCGGCGCCGTGACGCGCGCGCTGCTGATCGCGCTGATCTGCGGCCTCGCGATCCAGCTGTCGGGCCTCGCGAACCTGCCGGTGCGCCATATCTGGCCGATCCTCTGGTTCTCGGTGTCGAGCGCCGTCATCCTCGGCGCGGTCGGCATCCTCGGCGGCATCTGGGCCGACAAGTTCGACCACCTCGCTGCGGTGACCAATTTCGTGATCGTGCCGCTGACGTTCCTCTCGGGAACTTTCTATGATGTCAAAGTGATGGTCGAACCTTTTGAGAGCATCGCGCACCTCAATCCGATCTTCTACATGATCGACGGATACCGCTACGGGCACATTGGCGTCGCGAACGGATCGCTCACAACCGGTGTGATCTATACAGGTTTGCTCGCGATCGGATCGGTCTTCTGGGTCTGGGCGATGTTCCGGAATGGGTACAAACTTAAGTCGTAAATTTATCCCCTGAGAGGCGACTTGGTTAATTTTTGCCACATTTGGGGGTCATTTCGCGCCCGCGGAGGGTAAGAAGCCCCCGGTTTGAGGTGATGGAGAATCCCTATGAAGTTTGGAAAAATCCTGTCGGGCGGGCTGTTGCTCGCCGTGTTGAGTGTTTCTGCGTGCATGAACGTCCCGGCCGATATGACGGTTGCGGAATATTGCGCCAATCCGAAGAAGGCGAACGAGAACGTCTGCCGCCTGAAAGTCGAGATCGATGGCCAGTCCACCGCCCTCGCCGATACCAATATGCGCCTCGCTGACGGCCTCAAGCTGACGGCCAACGCACAAGCCACGGCCGATGCGGCTCTGGCCAAAGCCGACCAGGCGCTTGCCAACAACATGGTCTGCGAAACCACCACGGTCCAGAAGTCGAGCACCGGCTCCTGCCGCGAAGGTTACACGCTCACGAGCTGCACACAAACGCGCTTCACCTACCGCGCCGGTGGCCCGTCGATCCTGCGTGAAATCAACGACGAGCAGTGCCGGTTCAACGACCGCGTCCTCGAAATGCAGGTCCGTTGCTGCGGCACGGCCAGCACGGTTCCGCAACCGGTCGAAGCCGTCGTGACGGCTGAAGAAGCTGCACCCGCTGAAGCGGCAGCTGAGGCCCCGGCCCAGTTCCCGGAAGCTCCGGTTTCCCCGTAAGCCTTCCGCCTACGGAACAATCCATAAACCGTCCATACCCCGCGTATGGACGGTTTTTTGTTGGGCGGTGTGCACAAGCTCGGCGCTTATGCCTCAATTCCGGTGCGGCGGCGGCGCGCTTTCGCCCGCGCCTGCGCGTCAAGCGGATTATTTTCGCCGGTGCGAATCCGGCAGGGTCTCCGGCGGGGATAATCTCCGCGGATGGCGATCTGTCCCTATGAACGAAAAGACCCCGTGATCTACGCCGCGCAGCGCCACCAGCTCGGCGTGCGGGTGCGCGATGGCATGCCGGTGCGAGCGGCCGCGCGGGTGCTGAACATTCCCTATTCGACGGCCTGGCGCTGGGTGGCGCTGGACGGATTGCGGCGCGCCGACCGCGCGGCGGACGCCGCGGGGCAGCCGCGCCCGCCGGTGGGGCGATGGGCGCGGGATACGCGCAAGGCGCTGAAGCCGCGGCCCTCGCCGGAGGAGACGGGCGACGGTCTTCCGCCGTCGGACTATCCGGAGCTGAAGGGCCTCGCGCCGCGGGCGCGGCTGGCCGCGCTTGGCCGGCTGGCGGACTTGGCGGAGGCGCGCGCGCTGGCCGCCATAGAGGAGGGGTGCATCACGTTCGGGCTGGCCTCGTTGCGGGAGGCGCA
Organism: Hyphomonadaceae bacterium; assembly: GCA_027482995.1. Taxonomy (GTDB): domain Bacteria; phylum Pseudomonadota; class Alphaproteobacteria; order Caulobacterales; family Hyphomonadaceae; genus Hyphomonas. The sequence goes on from JAIXVM010000238.1 coordinate 33,948, forward strand.
GCGGTTGCGGCGTGCGTGGCGGGTTCTGCGTGAAGGGCCGGACCAGGATCCGGAGCTTGAGGCGGCGGACGAAGGCGAGCAGGACTGGCGGGCGGGGGTCGCAGAGGAGCTGTGCGCGCTGGCCGAAGGACGGGAGCCTGTGCGCCCGCCGCCGCGGCCAAAGACGGAGGCGGATCTCGTCTCGGATGAGATCTGGGCGGCGATCCATGCCGCCGAGGCCGAAGACCTTGCACGGCGGGGCGTGACGCGGGCCGACATCGATGACGAGGCGCATGCCTTCCGGCAGCTCGACCTGTTGCAGGAGCACCAAAGGCTGATGCGCGCCCGGGCGCGCTGGGTGAGCCTGCCGGGGCGGACGCCGCCGGTGATCGTGGTGCGCCTGCCGGAGCGGCGGCGGGGCTGGCTGAAGGAGAAAGAAGAAAGGCGCGGTGCCTTTTGAGGGGCGCCGCGCCTTTCCGGGTGTTTCGAATCAGACTACCGAGACACTGTGCTAGCACTCGTGAGCGGTGGTTCGAACATCACCTTCGAGTTCTTTCCGGTCCGCTTCTGAGGCGCACCTTCCATCACCCTCCGCTTACGGACGTTCGCCCTGGCAGGCGCGCGCTCCGTTTGCGTTGCCCTGATCCGGTTTTCAGCCGGGGGGCTGGGCCCCTTTTCAGGGACTTGGCCGCCTATCCCGCCCATCTCTGGCGCTTCACTTTGGTCGCACTTGGTCGTTCCGTGCCCTTGCGGGCGCAGTTCTTCTTCATGCTCCCTGATGGAGCTTTCGGGCTCTTGGCCACCGTCTTTCGGACTTGCGCCCCGGTAACGGCTTCCGGCTCCCAGTGTGCGGGTCTAGCTCCCGCGCTCCGGGCCACCGCCTGTTTTTATCCCTTGCTTCCTGCCTGGCCCTTCGCGCGGCCGGTCTCCCGGCTCTGCTCCTGGCCCGGCCACCCGCATGGGGGCGATGGGCTCGCCTCCGCTCCACTTTGCGGGTTGTCTCCCGCCGGGATTTCGTTGGCTTGACGTAACGATCTCACCGAATTTGGTGTGAGTCGAGAGGGTGATTCGCTTTTCCGGGGATAAATTTCACAGATTTAAGACTGCGAGGGATTTGGAAATCGCACGGCGATTTCCCCGAGCAGGCCGCGCGCCGGAAGGCGCGTGGCGGGGATAATCTGTGGGCGGACGTTTCTTCTCCCCTCGCCCCGCTTGCGGGGAGAGGGGCCGGGGGTGAGGGGACTACGATGAGGCGGTGCACTTCGGGGAGAGGTTGAGCCCCCTCACCCCCGCGCTCAGGAAATCGTATACGATTTCCTGTCTTCGCGCGCCCCTCTCCCTCCTGGAGAGGGGGGCTTTAGAGGTCCTCAAACAAGTCCAACGTCTCGTCGCTGGGGCGTTTGCCGCGAAGGCGGTCGAAGCAGGGGTGGGGGATGAGGCGGCCGGAGGGGAGGATTTCGCTGATGGCGGTGCCGCCATGCTGCGGGCGGGAGACGCGGATGGCGGCGCTGCAATGCGGGCAGCGCTCGTCCCAGCCCTGGCGGGGCGGGGGCTCGTCCGTGTCGGGGAGGTAGTAGACCGTGGCGGCGACCTTCGAGCGCTCCGGCCGGTCGCTCGCATTGCGGAAGTGTTCCTTGCGGTGAATCCACATCTCGTGGGCGTCTCCTTCGCGTTGGCGCTAGGGATAGCAGGGAGGGGTTAAAGTTGGGTGGCGGTTGGAACATTCGCCTCGTGAAAATCCAAACCGGCGCACCCTTGGCTTGCTGGCAGAATCATTGCCCAATTCGGTCGGCTGGGCTTGAATTGGTGCCATTTATACCCAAATCCGAAGCCAGAATTAGCCAAAAGGTGTCCCATGACCAGTCAAGATAGCCGTGTCCATCTTTCGATAAAGCCCGATGGATCAATAGAGATAGACTGCCCACCCGAGCACTTTTCTGCGGCGATAGAGAAAACGAAGGAACTGGCACAGGCTCTAAATCTGGCGAATGCCAAACAACCCGCAAAGCCGGCCGATGTCGTACTGGATGCCGAAGATGTTCCCGCATCCAATAAACCTAAAGGTAAAAAGGCGCGTACTCTTGGCGGTTCATCGGGCCGCACTGGCAGAATCGGGAGCTTTGAAGAGGTCAAAGGTCTGCTGACGGAAGAGCAGGAAATTGCACTTCGTGGGTTTATGCAGGGTCTAAATCTCGCGGAACAAAAAGATGAAGTATTGGTCGCCATGTACAAAGGCGAAGAGTTGTTGGGCCGCAAAGGCTTCTCATACAACGAAGTTTACACATTGATGTGGCTAGGCGGGATCAAAGAGCTTCCCAAGGCACTCGATCAAGTTCTTCGCGACATGATTGGCGAGCAATTGATTGTGCGCAGCGACAAAGGTTTTGAGGTGAAGTTTGTTGGACGGGCGCGGGTCGAAAAGGATTTGCAGAAGGTGAAGGAAGCCCCGGGTGGATGAACAAGCGGTTGTTAAGGGGATCGTTGAACAACGCCTGACGGAACTAGAAGCAAGCATTCGGTACGTTTGGTTTCGAACGGCAGTTGTCGGGGATAAGCAAGTACCCATTTCTGACGTGCTCGATTTCTTTCCACGACATGCGATTGGACACCCAAATTCGACGCGGCTGAAGCAAAAGATAATTGCTGACAAACGGACGCTTTATTCGAAAGCGTCGGGCTCCATTCGGCTCAAAGCAGTTGCTGTTGCTGAAATGCAGGAACTGCTCGACTCGACAGAAAAGCAGCCTACGCCATCCGAACAGCAAGTTGGCCATCTCGAAGTCGAGGTTTTGCGGATTAAGTCGGAGCAGACGCGCTCGTTCGTTACCGAGGCCGTTAATTGCGCTAAGTCTGGAAATCCGAGAGCCGCGATACTTATGTCGTGGATTGGAGCGGTGGCTCTTCTTCAAGATTATGTGTTTGATAACAAGCTGAAAGAGTTCAATGCCGATGCGGTGGCAAACGGAGTATTAAAACGTCCGGCTACGAACATTGAAGACTTAAGGGGGATTTCCAAGGAGAGTCATTTTCTTGATAGCTTGCAGCGCATTTCTGTGATCGACCAAGCCACAAAAAGGGGGCTGAAAAGATGTCTCGACCGCCGAAATGACGCAGGTCATCCATCCGAGATTAAGTTTTCAAATGCGGCAGTCGGCGATCATCTAGAAACTTTGGTTCTGAACGTTTTCCAAAAGTACTAAACATGCACCGAGCAGTGTTTGGAAACATCGCGCTTAAACTCTCGCTAACCCCTAAATCCCCAAATCCTGCTCTCTCAGCCGCTTCAGCTCGTCCCTGAGGCGTGCTGCGTCTTCAAACTCCAAATTCGCGGCCGCTTCGCGCATCTGTTTTTCGACTTGCGCGATGACCGCTTTAAGATTGTGGCCGGATTCACCCGCAAGTGGCAAGGCTTTTGTCTCGGCGACGCCGCGTTCGCGGGCGCGGCGGGAGCGGCTGGCGGAGGGTTTGTCGCCGAGTTCGCCGAGGATGTCGGAGACTTCGCGGATGATGGTGGTCGGCGTGATGCCGTGTTCCAGGTTGTAGGCGGACTGTTTCTCGCGGCGGCGGCGGGTCTCCTCCATCGCGCGCTCCATCGAGCCGGTGATACGGTCCGCATACAGAACAACGCGGGCCTCCGAGTTGCGGGCGGCGCGGCCGATGGTCTGCACGAGGGACGTTTCCGAGCGCAGGAAGCCTTCCTTGTCGGCGTCGAGGATGCCGACGAAGGCGCATTCCGGAATGTCGAGGCCCTCGCGCAGGAGGTTGATGCCGACGAGGACGTCGAAGACGCCGAGGCGCAGGTCGCGGATGATCTCGATGCGCTCGATCGTGTCGATGTCGGAGTGCATGTAGCGCACGCGCACGCCGTTCTCGTGGAGGAAGTCGGTCAGGTTTTCCGCCATCTTCTTGGTCAGCGTGGTGATCAGTGAGCGGAAGCCGGCGGCGGCGACGGCTTTCACTTCGGCCATCACGTCATCGACCTGGTTGGCGCCGTCGGTGCTGACGGGGCGGACCTCGACGGGCGGGTCGATCAGGCCGGTGGGGCGGATGACCTGCTCGGTGAACACACCGCCGGTGCGCTCCAGCTCCCACTTGCCGGGGGTGGCGGAGACGTGGACGGTCTGCGGGCGCATCGCGTCCCATTCCTCGAACTTGAGGGGTCGGTTGTCGATGCAGGAGGGCAGGCGGAAGCCGTATTCGGCGAGCGTGGACTTGCGCGAGAAGTCGCCTTTGAACATCGCGCCGATCTGGGGGATCGTCTGGTGGGACTCGTCGGTGAAGACGAGGGCGTTCTGGGGCAGGTATTCGAACAGGGTCGGCGGCGGCTCGCCGGGCTTGCGGCCGGTGAGGTAGCGGGAATAGTTCTCGATGCCGTTGCAGGAGCCGGTGGCGGCCATCATCTCGATGTCATACTGGCAGCGCTGGGCGATGCGCTGGGCCTCGATCAGCTTCCCGTGCTTTTCGAAGTGGGCGATGGTGGCTTTCAATTCCTGCTTGATGGATTCCACCGCCTGCGTGAGCGTGGGGCGCGGCGTGACGTAGTGGCTGTTCGCGTAGATCTTGATGGCGGGCAGCTTCTGCAGCGTGCGCCCCGTGAGGGGATCGAACTCGACGATGGATTCCAGTTCGTCGCCGAAGAAGGAGAGCTTCCAGGCGCGGTCCTCGTAGTGGGCGGGGAAGATGTCCAGCACGTCGCCCTTGAGGCGGAAGGTGCCGCGGCCGAAGGCGATGTCGTTGCGGGTGTACTGGTTGGCGACGAGGCGCTCGGCGACGGCGCGGGGGTCGATGCGCTCGCCGGCGTTCAGGGTGAAGGTCATCGAGGTGTAGGACTCGACCGAGCCGATACCGTAGAGGCAGGAGACGGAGGCGACGATGATCACGTCATCGCGCTCGAGGATGGCGCGGGTGGCGGAGTGGCGCATCCGGTCGATGGCCTCGTTGATCGAGCTTTCCTTCTCGATGTAAAGGTCC
>JAIXVM010000247.1 GCA_027482995.1 Hyphomonadaceae bacterium
GCACCTGGGATTCAAAATACAGCGAGACCACCGTATTGGCCATCTGCGCCGCTTGCCGCGGGTTCCGCGATTCAGCGGAAATGTTTCGAAAGTTTAAGGCCCTGGCCCTGATAGTTGGAGCCCTGACCGCCATACAGCGCCTTCGGCTTGGCCGACATGGGCTCGTAGATCAGCTTCGCGACCGGTTGCCCGTGTTCGAGGATGAAGGGCACATCACGCGAGCGTACTTCCAGCACTGCGCGGCTGCCGTCCTTGTTCATGCCGAAGCCCGGATCAAAGAAGCCGGCATAGTGCGCCCGGAACTCGCCAAGTTCGGGTGCAATCGGCGCCATCTCTGCGGCCTCGTCCGACGCGACCTTCACCGCCTCCCGGCTGACGAGGATATAGAACTCCTCCGGGTTCAGGACGATGCGGCCGTTCTTCGGATAAACCGGTTCCCAGAACTGGCTGACATCGTGCGCGCCAAGGCCGCGCAGGTCGACGACGCCGGAATGCGGCTTGGCGCGGTAACCAGCGGGCTGTCCTGCCGGCGGCTCAAGGTCGATCGATACGACCTTTTCCTTCAGCGTCTCCGGCTTTTTCCGTTTGAACCGGATCTGCGCCAGCCGGTCGCCGGGGCGCACCATGACCGGGAAGGTGCGCGGGCTGACTTCGAGATAGAGCGGCCCGGCATAGCCCGTCGGCACGTCGTCAAACGCCCGGCTGCGATTGGTGACGAGACGGGTGAACACGTCGATCCGGCCGGTGGAACTCTTGGGGTTCGCCCGCGCGGCGAGGCCCGGCGGCAAGCGCAGCGATTCCTGAAGGGGGATCAGGTACACGCAGCCGGTTTCCAGAACCGTGCCCTTGTCGGTCAGGTCGATGCGGTGAAGGCGGATGCCGGGGTCCTGCAGCAAGTCCGCCACCGCGCGGTCCTTGCCCGGCAGGAAGCTCGCGCGCAGGCGGTAGGCATCCTCGGCAAGGCGCAGGTCGAGGCTCGCCGGCTGGACCTGTCCGGGCTCCAGCGCCAGCGTGCTTCGGATGGCGCCCGCGGCCACCAGGGCCTCAATTTCAAAATCGGGGAGAACCCCCGCCGCATCAGCCATCACTTGCACCCCGTAGGTCATCAGGCATAAGTCCCTCTCCCGGAAACACAAGGACGAGCGCTGACATGGCCGATGCACCCGGCGGAGACGACCCCAAGGGCTGGAAGCCCGCCACCCAGGCGGTGCGCGGCGGCCTGATGCGCTCGCAATTTGGCGAGATCTCCGAGGCGATCTTCCTGACGTCGGGCTACGCCTACGACTCGGCCGAGCAGGCCGAAGCCCGCATGGCCGGCAAGGAAGAGGGCTTCGTCTATTCCCGCTACGGCAGCCCGACCGCCGAAATGCTGCAGCAACGCCTCTGCCTGATCGAAGGCGCCGAGGCCTGCCGCGTCACCGGCTCGGGCATGGGCGCCATTTCGTCGGCGATTCTCGCCCCGCTCAAGTCGGGGGACCGGGTTGTCGCCGCTACCGCCCTGTTCGGCTCCTGCCGCTGGATCCTCGCCAACCAGATGCCGAAGTTTGGCATCGAGACCGTGTTCGTGGATGGCGCTGACCTTGCTGCCTGGGAGCGCGAGATCGGCAAGGGCTGCCAGCTGGTGCTGATCGAAAGCCCGGCCAATCCGCTGCTCGACGGCGTGGACATCGCGGCTGTCGCGAATCTCTGCAAGGCCGCTGGCGCGTTGCTGGTCGTCGATAACGTCTTCGCGACCCCCGTGCTGCAGCGTCCGCTCGATCTCGGGGCGGACGTCGTTGCCTATTCCGCGACCAAACATATGGACGGGCAGGGCCGCGTGCTCGCCGGCGCGATCCTGACGAACGCGAAATACATGTCGGAAGTCTACGATCCCTGGCTGCGCCATGTCGGTCCGGCCTGCTCGCCTTTCAATGCCTGGGTCGTGCTGAAAGGCCTCGAGACCATGCAGCTGCGCGTCGAGGCGCAGAGCCGGAATGCGGCGCGCCTTGCCGATGCACTCGCTGCGCATCCGGCGGTGCAAGCCGTCCGCTATCCGCACCGGAAGGATCATCCGCACTATGCGATCCACAAGAAGCAGATGTCCTCCGGCGGAACGCTGCTCGCGGTCTCGATCAAGGGCGGGCAGGCGGGTGCGTTCCGCTTCCTCAATGGCCTGAAGATCGCCGACATCTGCAACAATCTCGGCGATACCAAGACGCTGGCCTGCCATCCGTCGACGACGACACACCGTGCGTTGTCGGATGCCGAACAGGCCGCGATGGGGCTCGACCGCAGCTGGGTGCGCGTCTCTGTCGGCCTTGAGGATATCGACGATCTCGAAGCCGACTTCCTCGGCGCGCTTAACGCATCTTGAACCTCTGAGCGGGCAGCTTCACGCGATGGCGAGACGATCTGCACCTCCTGAGTATGAAGCCGTGACGGACGGCGTGCGCATCCGCGTGCGCCCGCGTTTCCTGCATGACGAATCCGAGCCGGGCCGCAGCAAGTATTTCTGGGCCTACTCAGTGGACGTGGAAAACGAAAGCGACCGGATCTGGACGATTGCCCGGCGTCACTGGCGGATCGTGGACTCCGCTGGCCGCTTGCAGGCGGTGGACGGGGACGGCGTCATCGGACAGACGCCGACCCTCGGTCCGGGCGAGCGGTTCAGCTACAGTTCGGGTGCGCCGCTGGCGACACCGTCCGGCATGATGAGCGGCACGTACGATCTGGTGGACGAGAATGGCGAGGAAATGGTGGCGGTGATCCCGGCCTTTTCCCTCGACAGTCCCTACGATACGTCCCGCCCAAGCTAGCGCAGATTACTTTGTGGCCGCCGCCTTGCCCGGCATCGGTTCGCCGAGTTCGAGCACGCGGAAGTTTTTCGACATGAATTCCGGCGTGAACAGCGAATGCAGTTCGTCCGGTGTCAGCACGTCTTTCCATTCGGCGAGTTGGGCAGGCGCTGCTTCGGCATAGAGCACATTGCCACCGGCTTCATCGACGAGGATCGCGCCATAGGTCTGAAGCGCACGGGCGATTGCCTTGCCTTCGGGGGAGAGGGCCGTGTTCTCGATGTCGTAGGATGGATCCAGCTGAAGGCGGGTGCCCAGCGGCAGGCCAAGCGTTGTCGCGGTGGTCCCTTCAAGCGAGGCAAGCGCCGTGCTGGCGGGCGAGACGAACACGTCGCGGCGCACGTTCGGCGAACCGAGTGCCAGCGCGTGGTCGATCTTGCCGGCTTTCAATTCCTCGGTGCGGATCAAGCCCGCGATGAGGGGGGCGCCGGAAGGCCGCGGCGAACCCGCGAGACCAGGTGCCTTCGCTTGCATCCACGGCGTCTTGACGCCCGCGCCATTCAGGTCGACTTCCGCCCCGAAACCGGTGAACCAGCTGCCATCTGCGTCTTGTCCAGCCTGGCGCATTTCCCAAGCCTTACCGGCCTTGCGATCTTCGAGCACCAGATAACCCGTGCCGAAGTCCGGACCCGCTGCAGAGACACCCTCCGGCATCGGAACGCGTTTGCGCGGGCCAAAGCCCGGCCCGTATTGACCTTGGTAAAGGTCGCGGACGTAGCGTTTCGGCGCCTTCTTCGAGTCGACTGGGTAAACGGCCACCGACCATTCGGTCATGTTGATGTGCAGCGCGTTCAGAGCTGCGAATTCGCCCATCAGGATGTCCGAATTCGGGTCAATCTTTGCATCCGCCGCAATCGGCGTGTTCCAGGGGCTGTCCGCCGAGAAGGGGCGCCAGGGGCCCGTTTGGGCCGCGACAGGCGCCGCTTCTTCGGCCGCCGGGGCCGAAAGTACTGGCATTTTCAAGCCGGTCTGCGCGCATCCTGAAAGCAGGAGGGCGCTGATGAGGGCGGTGGCGGGAAGCATCTTGAGCATCATGGACAGGGTCTCCTGAAAGAGGTCTGCCGCCCGTTCTGCAAGATGCCTGCCGCTCGCCTGTGAGGCGAAAGCCGGGAACAATTAGACATTGGCCATTCAGGGCCGATTCGAAGCCCTGAGCGCGGGGATGCGCGAGGATGTAAAGGCTCAAAGCCCCAGAACGCCCTTCGCCATGATGTTGCGCTGGACCTCGTTCGAGCCGCCGTAGATCGAACCCGCCCGGTTGTTGAGATAGCGCGCCATCCCGACGACAAGTGCTTCCGGGCCGAGTACCGGCACGTTGGCGCCGGGTTGCCAGGCATCGGGCTGGTAGGGTGCCGCATGCATACCGAGTGCCTGCACGCCCGCTTCATCAATCGCCTGCATCAACTCCGTACGCTGTACTTTCAGCATCGACGCGGCCGGGCCTGGTGGCTGGCCGCCCGTCAGGTCCGAAAGGACGCGTTGCTCGGTCGTCTTGATTGCCTCGACGCGCATCGCGAGTTCGCCAATCCGCCGGATCAGCCCGAAGTCGGCCGGCAATTCGGCCTGCACGTGACGCTGCAATCGCCCGAGTACCGCCTCGAGCCCTGCGGATGAGCCGCCGCTACGCTCGAATTCCAGCAGGTATTTCGCCACCGACCAGCCATCGTTTTCCGCGCCGAGCCGGCCGGATTTCGGCACGCGCACGTCGTCGAAGAAAACCTGGTTCAGCTCATGCTCGCCGGCCAGTGTGATGATCGGTTCGACCTTGATGCCGGGCGTGTCCATGTCGAGCAACAGGAAGGTGATGCCCAGCTGGGGTTTCGCTGCCGGGTCCGTCCGTACAAGGCAGAACATCTTGTTGGCGTGATGGGCGTGCGTGGTCCAGATCTTGGATCCGTTCAGCACATAGTGCTCGCCGTCGCTGTCGGCCTTCAGTTGCAGTGAGGCGAGGTCGGATCCCGAGCCGGGTTCGGAATAGCCCTGGCACCAATAGTCTTCGCCCGAAAGGATGCGGGGCAGGAAATAGGCTTTCTGCTCCGGCGTGCCGTAGCCGATGATACAAGGGCCAACCATGTTGAGCCCCATCGGCGCAAGACCCGGCGCACCCGCCCGGGCGCACTCCGACGCGAAGATATAGCGCTGCATCTCGTCCCAGCCCGTGCCGCCATATTGCTTCGGCCAATGGGGCGCGACCCAACCGCGCGCATGCAGTATGCGTTGCCAGGGCAGGGTGAATTCCGGTTCGATGAACACGCTGGTGGCCAGCCTGCCGGCTGCCGCAAGGTCAGCCGTCAGGTTCGCGCTGAGGAAAGCGCGAACCTCGTTCCGGAACTCGATATCTTCCGCCGTAAGATCAAGATTCATGGTGCGTTTCGTCCCTCTCGCAGCGTTCTTGCCTTCAAGAGGCCAAGCCGCTTTCTGATCTTCAAGCTGACAGAAATCATAGGGCACGCCAACACCAGATCATGACTGCATCGAGGGTCTGATGTCTGGACAGGGGCCATCGGCCGCGCCGCAATCCCGGTATCAAACCCGTCCTCATCCCGCCAGCCGAGGTGACAAGGTCATCGTCCCCGACACGCTCTCGCCCGGGGCGAGCACCGCCATGCTTTCGGAGGGCGCGAGCCTCGTCATGTTGAGTGCATCGTTCACGTGCGAGACGGGCTCGGCGCAAAAGTAGGGCTTGCCCGGCGGCGTATAGATGACCAGATTTTGAAACGCGCCCGATCCTGTCAAGGTCAACTGCAATCCCTCGCGCCCGCCAAATTCGGCCGCGCCATCCCAGTCATAAAAGCAATGATCGAGACCCGGTGCACTCAGATCAAGGGGGGCATCTTCACGCCGGACGGGCAATCCGGGTTCGCCGGGTTCGCTTGCCCAGCGGCCGCTCACACCGGTCTTCAGCCAGAACCCTTCCGGTCGAACGAAATACGGATGCAGGCCGATCCCGGCGGGCATGGAAACAGTATCAAGATTGATCAGCGTAAGCGTCACAACGAGTTGGTCGCCTTCCACCCGCACGACTTGCTCGGCGAGGTAGCGCCACGGCCAGGCGCCAGGTTCATGCGTGAACGTCATCCGCGCGGCATTCGGACTGGTGGCCTCGCCGTGCCAATCCGCGCGCCATCCGGCGCCGTGCAAGGCATGCGGGGACGCATACTCCGGGGGCGGAAGATTAACCTCGCGGCCATCGAAGACAAATTGCCCGCCGCGGATGCGGTTGGAAAAGGGGACAAGCGGGAAACAACCAGCGTGCTGATCTGCGGCGCTGCGCCCCTGAAGGCCGGGCGCTAGAATGTGATGGCCGCGCCAATCCGCCCTCACTATCTGTCCGCCTCGGGCGCCGTCGAGTTCCACTGACCAGTCACCCGAGTGGAGCGTTCGCAGGCCCTCTGTCACCGGTCAATCCGCCCGTTTGATCTGCGGATGACGGCTCTGCAGCGCGGCCCACCACGTCCCGGCGCGCTCCGGCGCGACCAGCGCCACGATACATCCGCCAAATCCTGCGCCGGTGAGCCTTGCGCCCACCGCACCCAGCTCCAAGGCATCTTCGACCATCCGGTCCATCACAGGCAGCGAGACTTCCATATTGTCGCGAAGCGATTGGTGACTTTCCACCATCAGCGCGCCAAACGCCGCCCGGTCTCGCGCCTTCAGGGCCGCAATGGCGGCCAGGCTGCGTTGGCCTTCGCTCCACACGTGCCGGACCCGCTTGGCCACCGGGTCGAGCAGTCCGGCAAACTCTGCCGGATCTGCGTGGCACAGGTCCGCTGTGCCCAGTACGTCCATCGCCGTCTTGCATTCCAGCTGGCGCGCCTTGTAGCTGCCATCTGCAAGCTCACGCTGTACGCCGGACTGGATCACGACGATCTCCCAATCCTCTGGGAGCGGAACAAGCTCAAAGCTGCAATCCCGCGTGTCGAGCGCCAGCACATGCCCCCGCCGCCCCACCGCCACCGCCATCTGGTCCATGATGCCGCAAGGCACACCCAGGAACGCGTTTTCAACCCGGCGCGCCGCCTGCGCCAGCGCAACGTCATCGGTCTCACTCTGGGGCCGGCTGGCCTTCAGTGTCGCCACGATCGTCGCCGCCGATGAGGACAACCCTTGGCCGACCGGAATATCGCTGCGGACACTTACGTCCTGCCCGCCTGAAATCCATCCTTTCGCCCGCGCCGCCTGCAGGCCGCCGCGGATCGCATCGGACCAGTCGCGCAGGGCGGGCGCGTCAATGTCGAAACGCGCTTCGCTGTTGAACTCGGCCGAGCGGACAACGTCCGTACCCGTCCCGTTCGCGGTGCGCGTGAGCGTGATTTCGGCGCGGATTGGCATCGGCAGAACCGTGCCGCCGCTGAAATCGATCCACTCACCGATCAGGTTCACGCGCCCCGGTACGCGCACCGTCACCGCGTCGTTGCTCATAGCGCCCTCAGTCTTTCCGCCGCCGCCTCGGGAACCACATCCACCGTGAATACTCCCGTGAACTGTTCCACGCTCGCAAGAAATTTGAGCCGCCCTGCATCGCGCAAGATCGGAAAGAACTGCACCGTGAACTGAAAGTCCTTGGCCGCGCC
>JAIXVM010000080.1 GCA_027482995.1 Hyphomonadaceae bacterium
AGGACTGGTCACGGCTGGCATCGCGGGCGCGGTGGAGTTCCGGGCCATGCTCACCCTCGGCGCGGCGGATGTAGTGGCCGGTCGCGAGGCAATCGGCGCCGAGCTCCTTCGCGGTGCGCAGGAGGTCCGAGAACTTGACGGTCTGGTTGCAGCGGATGCAGGGGATCGGCGTCGAGCCCGCGAGGTAGGTGTCGGCGAAATCCTCCATCACCTGCTCGCGAAAACGGCTTTCATAATCCAGCACATAGTGCGGAATGCCGATCTGGTCGGCGACGTTGCGCGCATCGTGGATGTCCTGCCCGGCGCAGCACGCGCCTTTCTTCTCGATGGCCGCGCCATGATCGTAAAGCTGCAGCGTGATGCCGATGACATCATAGCCTTCGGCCTTCAGCATCGCGGCGACCACGGACGAATCCACGCCGCCGGACATGGCGGCCACAACCCGTGTTGCGGAGGGGGGCTTGGCAAAGCCAAGCGAGTTCAGGCGGCCGTCCGGCCACGTCGTATCAGGCGTCGTCATCTCTCACTCCCACCGGGGTCAAGGCCCGGAGCAGCTGGTTGGAAGGCGCATATAGGGGATAAGCCGCGCGAACGCGAGGGGTATTGAAATGTCCTCCAACCCTTGCTTCGAGAACTCGGGAAAGGCTTGGTTGAAATACTTCGCTCGTGCAGAGTATTTGCATGACCGCGCGACCTGAGATCTCGAAGAAGATGCAAGACGCCATACGACGGATAGCGTCAGCTATCCGAATGGGACGATGCGATCCAGCGGCGCTTACCGTTTTTATTGATGAAACAAGTTCGCTACCTCTATCCAACATCGCCCAGTACGAGAATGCAATCAGGCGCATTTCATACGACATTCAGCCGATGCCGAGGGTCCTTCCCTGGCAACGGCAACCAGATGCGTACAGGTTTGCCGTACCCTGGTTTGACTTATTCAGTGCAAACGGCTTCCGGCGTGAGCGGGTGCTGCGCACAGTCATGACTGAAGCACCAAGCGCATTCCTGCTGGCCGTGTTGCTCCGCCGTCTGAACGATTGGATTCCACAGGTGCGGGAAGCAGCGCACAAGGCAGCAAGGCATGCGGTTGCCACGAGTTCGGTCGATATCGTTGTTGACGTTGCTTGGGTACTGCTTCCCGCTCGCCTGACTTGGCGTCGGACGGGTCCTGAAGGTCAAGCAATCATCGATAGCCTGCCAAATCGGCCTGACGTCGCGAAATCCATCTGCCAGAAGATACTGCGCGAACCTGCCGGGGGCGCTTCCGCTGTTCTCCATGAAGCGAGCCGCTGTGCGAGTCTGGACGAGTTCCTACCCGAACTCGCTGCATCCGCCATCCAGCCCGCCGTGCGTGCGGCCGCCTATCGGATGCTGCTTACGCGTCGTGCAGTTTGGTCCGACGGATGGGCATGGCGCTGGACGGACAAATCAATGGGAGAGCGTGTCCGGGAACGTACATGGGTGTCACGAGAGTTGACGATTGAAACCGGGATTGTGCCAACATTAACTTCAGCACTAAGCGACCCTTCTCCAGCAGTTCGGCGCGTAGCCGGAGATGTATTGATTTCTCATCAAGCAGAATTGGGCGAAGTTGCGTTGGCCTTGGCGCGCCAACTTGAGACCGACCCCTATCCATCGATTGCTGAACGAGGTCGATTCCTTCTCTCGAAAGGGCTCCGTGGCTGACATTCAGGCCCAGACCAAAGACACAGGCCTCTCAGGCCGCGCTGGCCTTGGCGTTCGCGGTGCCGGCGGCGACCCAGGCGGTGCGCAGGTCGCTCGACGGCTCGAGCCGTTCGGTCAGTCCGTAGAGGGTTTCACCTTCGCCCAGGATGATCAGGCCGCCCGGGGCGAGCTGGTTGGCGAGGTTGTCGGCAAGGCGGGCCTTGCCGGTTCGTGCCATGCCGGACAGCACGTTGCGGCAGAGGATGATCTCGAACTTGCCGAGGCCGCCCGCTGGCTCCATCAGGTTGTGCGGACGGAAGCTGACGCGGGTGCGCAGGGCTTCCGAGGCCTGCCAGTCGCCGGACTCAAGACGTGTGAAGTGCTTCAGCAGACGGTGGATCGAGAGGCCGCGCTGGACTTCGTAATGGCCGAAGATGCCTGTGCGCGCTTTTTCGCTCGCGTGCTTGCAGATGTCGGTGGACAGGATTTCGACCTTGGCGCCGGCAAGGCCGGCCCGTGTGTCGTCGTCGAGCAGCATCGACAGGGAGTAGGCCTCCTGCCCCGTGCTGCCGCCGGCGCACCAGATGCGGATACGGCCGAACGACGAGGCTGAAAGACGCTCCGGCAGGCGATTCTGGACAAGGGCTTCGAGCGAGCCGCGTTCGCGGAAAAACCAGGTGTCGCGCGGCAAGAGAGCGGCAGCAACTTCGGCGCGGAAGACCGGATTCTGCCGGGCTTCCAGGGTGTGCACGAGGTCATCGAGGCTGCCGAAGCCTTCCCGGCGCGCGATGGACGCGAGGCGGGCTTCGATCAGGTAGGCCTTCGAGATGGAAATCGACTGGCCCGACGCATTCAGCGCGAGATCGGCGAGCGCATTGAACACATTTTCCTGCATGGACAGCTCCGGCGAGAGGCTTAGGCCACCTCAATCGTTACCAATTGACCGCCCAATCTTAACAAAGGCTTCAGATCAGCCCGGCTTCGGCGAATTTGCTTTCGAGAATTTCAGCGTCGAACGGCTTCATGATGAACTCGTCGGCGCCGGACCGAAGCGCCTCCTGGATATGTTCGGCGCCAGTTTCGACGGTGCAGAATACGACCCGAGGGGTTTTGCCGCCTTCTTCCCGCCGCAGGGCCTTCACGAAGTCGAGGCCGTTCATGACCGGCATGTTCCAGTCGAGGATCACGGCGTCTGGCATGGATTCCCGGCACATCTGCAGCGCCTCAGATCCGTCAGCCGCCTCGGTGACCACAAAACCGAGATCTCGGACGATGCGCGAGGCAACTTTGCGGACAACCCGGGAATCGTCCACGATGAGGCACGTCTTCATGAGGCGAAGGTCCGCTGAATTGGATATGGATACGCCTCAGGGGTGCCCCAGACTGGTTAACAAATTCTGACCATACGTTTACGATCGGCGCTCAGGCCGATTGCTGGCGCAGCCCGGTCGCCATGAATACGATGCCGTCCGGCGTCGTCTTGGCGAGCAGCGTGCCGCCCAGCCCGTCGCATGTCATCTTCGCAAACAGGGGCTGGATGTTTTCCGGCCGCCAGCCGTTTTCGGGTTCCTCGCCGGCCACGGCCCTGGCGACGTCGTCCTTAAGCACCACCCGGTCGCCCTTGCACGTCACCACGACATTCTTCACGCCGCCCTCTTCCCGGACCCGGATATGGATCACCCCGCCGCGCACGGTGGCCGTGAGGCCGAGCAGGACGAGGTTCATGATCATCCGGGCATGCCCGAAGCCAAGCTCGGCTGTTCCCAGATCCCACTCGACGCTGGGCTTCTGGAAGCGGATGTATTCGTCGGTCAGCTTGCGGAACTGGTGGGCATCCGCTGTCCCCGGCTGCAGGCCCATCGATCCGAAAGCATACCGCAGGAATTGCAGCGTGGCGGCGATGCTCTGGGCCCCTTCGCGGAGGGTCCGCTCGCTGTGGGCCTTTTCTTCCGGGCTTCCGGGACTGTCCAGCATCTCCAGCGACAGGGACATGGTCGCGGCAGGCGAGACGATATCATGACAAAGTCGCGCAGCAACAAACGCCGCGAAGCGTGCAGGGTCGAGGTTCATAGGTTTCAGCCCGTCTTTGAATCCAGCCATGACCTAGAATCGGGTGAGCCGCCCGGCCTGTCAATCAAACCTGAATGACAGGACCGTAACAAGTTTAAGGCTGAGACGCCCTCAGGCGCCCGGAGGCGGGTCGATATCATCGTGCCCATGCCGGGCACTGTAGAAGCTGAGCGCGAAAAGACCCATCGACAGGCCAAGCGTGAGGACGCCGCCGAGGATATAGGCAAACCAGCCATGGCCGCTCACGCCGCTGCCCAATCCCTCCCAGAATTGCGTTGCGCCCAGAAGGAGTGCGCCGAGAGCCAGGAAGGCTGCGATAGTCCAGAAGATGTATGTGCGGGTCATGCGTCCGCCAAGCTAAAGCCCGGCGGACGCGATACAAGCCTATTTGCGCTGCCAGGCGCCGGCTTCGTCCATGTAGAACTGGCCGACCTCGAGCTTGGCGATCTGCTTTTCGCCCGCGAGCTGGGCGACGATCTGAACCGTGGTGCCGTTTTCCTTGGCGGTTTGCTCATAGACGCCGCGGCGGCGGTTGTTGATGTCCTGCACCTTGCGGACGACTGTGGCATCGGCAGTGCCGACAACACCGAGATAGCCATCGATGCGCTCACCGACTTCGCCGGCCGCAATGGCGGTGTCGATCACCGGATCACCTGCCGAAGCAGACGGCGCGAAGGCGAAGGCCGCAAGGGCCAGGCTGATACTTATCAGGAAAGTGCGAAGGGCAGTCATTGAATGTCTCCTCAGCTTCGCGGGTCAGAACAGGTCGGGGTTGCTGGCGATCAGGTCTTCGACCTCGCGGTCGAGCTGGATGCGCACAGTCTGATCAATCTTGACGTTGAGATCGATCTTGATGGGTTTGTCGGATGGCTCGATCCGCAAGGTCGGCGTGCAGGCCGCGAGGGCGACTGCGCTGGCCGCGGCGAGCAGGATTCTCTGGTGGGCCATGACGGCTGTCTCCTGATACGAACCCGGACAATGACACGGTGGGGCTTAACGTCAATCGACTGGCGCGTTGCCCATCATTCAGACGGCGGAGTTACGGGCGGCGATTCGACGGGCTCTGCCCTTTCGACATCCAGCAGTTCCAGCGTAGCGTCGATCACGTCTTTCTGACTGACGAGTCCGAGATTGTTCTCGATCAGTTTGCCGATAGGCAGATCGAAGCCGATGGCAAACTCGAAGGGCTGCCCTGCGGGAAGCGTGACATTGTTGTTGATTGGCAGCGGCTGGATGTTCTCGCCCGCGAGCAGTATGTCGGCGCGCATGTCACCGGCGAGGTCGCCATTGATGCCGATTTCAAGCACGTCGAACTTCAGATCGCGGAGCGCGTCAAACGCGAGACTTGCATTGGCGTCCTGCCCCGCCGCGGCATCCACGGCGCCACCAGTATAGGCCAATCGCCCGCCCGGATCGTCGGCTTTGAGGCGGGCATCCCGGATCATCACGCTATTGCCGCTGAATTCGATCGGGAATGTTCCGCTGACCGTGCCGGTGGCCACCGTGTCCGGGAGTTTCAATATCTCGACCATCTGTGCGAGGCCGATGGCGTCGGCGGTGACCGCCACCGACTGTTCCTTCAGACCGCCCTCAAGGGCCCAGTCGAACGGCGCGAGGGCGAGCGTTCCGCCACCGAACGGGAAGGTTACGGTATCAAGATGCAGGATGCCGTCCTCGCGCAGGTCGAAGACAATCCGCCCATCCGTAAACGGAATACCTGGATTGACGCGGGCGACCGTGAAGACTTGCGCGGGCGCGGTCTGGATTTTCATCAGGTCCGCGAACATGATCGTCCCGTTGATCCCGTCCACACGGCCAAGACGCGTCGTCTGGAATCCGAAATTGCGGACATTCACTTCAGCCGTTCCGGCAATATCGCCGCCGTCGATCGTGAAGCGCGCGTCTGTCGAAACACTGCCAGAGGCTTCGGTAAACAGGCCAGTGAGACGGCCCGAGATCATCTCGGGCTGCAGCCCGGCATTGGAGAAGTTCAGGGGGCGCGTGACGACGCTGGCGGTGCCATCGAGTTTCAGCAGATCAAGGTCGACGACAGCATCGGCGAGCGCGACGCCCTTGCCTTTGAGTTCCAGCGGCCCGGTCAGATGAAGTTTGTTGTCTCCGACGGTGCCGGCAAACTCCGCCGTCACGGGCAGGTAGAGCGGATCGGCGTTGATGTCCGTGATCAGAACGCCCGTGCTGGCCACGTCACCCGAAATTCCCGATGTCGCACTCACACCATCAAACGTGAAAGCGCCGGCCGAGACATTGGCCGGAACAAGCGTTCCTCCGAACTGTGTCTTGCCGAGGCGCGCGGCGATGCGGGCAGGCCCCTTGCCCGTCTTCACCTCGATGCGAGGCGTGATGCCGGCCATCGTCAGTGTACGATCTCCAATCGTCATCGGCAGGGCCAGGTCAGAAGCCTTGATCGTGACGTCGAAGGTTTTCGCGGCGGTCCAGTCAATAGCCGCATTGCCGAGCGACAGCACACCGGAGCCGGACTCCATCGTGAAAGGCAATCGCACGTCTCCGAGGTCGGCTGACCCTCCCGGCACCGGCCCCTGCCGCATGAAGCGTCCGTTGACCGGGCAGACATTCAGCTTGGCGGGCGCCATCCGGATTGCGCCAAGCGTCAGGCCTGCCGTATCGACGCCAAGGCACGGCGCGCCCGCGGCCTGGACCCGCCATCCGGTCTCATTCTTGCCCGCTTCAAGCCCGCCGCGGATCTTGGTGTTAGCGAGCCGCACGCCGGCGACTTCGCCCGCAAAAGAGAGTACGCCGCTACCCGCTAGCGCGAGGCTGCCTGTCTTGCCGTCGAGCTTCAGGTTCTGAAGGCTGGCGCCGAGGCTACGTCCGCCTACGGACCAGTTGGAGAGGTCAAAAGCAGCAGCTTGAAGCGTGACCGCGTCTTTCGTCAGCCGGAATGCATCCACATCCACCTTGGCAGCGGGGGCGCCGCCCCCCGAGAGCGAAACGGTGCCTTGCGCCGAGACGCCGCCGGCGGTGACTTTTGCCCAGGGCACCCCCTCGTCCGGCGTTACTTCCAGATTCAAGCCGGACGCCGCTTTGAGCGCGGCGGCGCCAATGCCGGACGCCGTCACCGCCTTGCCGTCATACGTCACCGCGAGCCCGGCTTCGCCGCCGAAAT
Organism: Hyphomonadaceae bacterium; assembly: GCA_027482995.1. Classification (GTDB taxonomy): domain Bacteria; phylum Pseudomonadota; class Alphaproteobacteria; order Caulobacterales; family Hyphomonadaceae; genus Hyphomonas. The sequence goes on from JAIXVM010000080.1 coordinate 6,884, forward strand.
CCGACAGCGCCCGGTTCAGCGCACTGCGAAGGGCTTCCGCATGGTCCGAGAGGACGCCGGGCAGACTGAAAGCCGCGCCGGTGCGGCGCCGCAGGTCGGCATCGAGCGCTGCTCCGTTCACGGAGAGTTTTCCTTCGAAGGTCGCCGCGCCAGTCTCACGCCGGTTGACCTCCCCCGCGAGCGACAGGCCGCGGACCGAACCGGCCGGTCCGGTGCCGATACCGGCAGAAACGAGCAGTGGTCCCGAGACGTTACCGGCACGGCCTGCAAGCTCGCCTTCGAAGCGCGCGGCATCGAGTGTGTAGCCGCCAGCCGTCAGGGTATCGGCTTCGCCCTCGAACAGGGCGCCGGACAGCTCACCGAGCAATCTGTCAACCGAGAGCGCTGGCCGCGCGGCAATCTGCGCGCTGCCGGACGTGCGAATGTCGGTCGCTCTCAAGCCGGGCGAGGCGATCCGGTCTGCCCGCATGGACCATTCGATCGAGGCCGGGGCGCTGGCGTCTGCCTGGAAATCGGCCCGGGCGAGCAGGTCGAAGGCGTCGAGGCCGTAATCGGTGTAGGCGGCATTGGTAAGCCCGAGGCCCAGTTCGGCCTCGACCTGCCCGTCCACCGCCCGCACATCGAGACGCCCTTCCCGGAAATCCGCGCGGGCCGGACCCGCCGAAAGCTCTGCCGGCTCAAGCCGCAGCGTCAGCGTTCCATTGGTGGGCAGCGCGCCGGTCACATTGAGCGTGGCGCGGGCCTGACCGGCCGGCGTATCGATCAGGATGCGCGCATCGCGGATCTCGACGGACGGTGTTGGACCGCCCCCGCCGCTCGTCTGAACGAGGCGTTCGAGCCCTCCGAACCGGAGACCTTGCGGATCCAAAGTTCCCTGGAGCGAAAGACCGTTAACCGTCACGCCGGTCACTTGCGGGGTGAAAAGGCCCGTCCAGCGGAG
>JAIXVM010000178.1 GCA_027482995.1 Hyphomonadaceae bacterium
CTCGACATTCGCGCTCTGAGCAATGACACGGCGCTCAACGGGGTCGTACACCACAATGACGATCGACGGCGCCGTCTGATCCGACATCAGGGCGACCAGCTCCTGTTGCTCCTCAGGTGCTGTCACGAAGGGCAGGGCATGCAACCCGGTCGAGATCAGCGCGACGGCAATGGCGACAAACGCCGCCGGCTTCCAGGGATTCGGCGCAGACATGCGTCGAGCGGCCGATGGACTGCGGACTTTGTCAGCTTCGTGTGCGTCAATGCCGATCATGATTTCGTCCAGGAGATCGTCGGGAGGCGCGGCTTCCGGAACGAGTTCGTTCAGGGGCGCTAGCCATTTTTCGATTTCCCGCACGGTTGCCTGAAGCAGCGGGTCCGTTTCGATGCGGGCTTCAAACTCGCGCTTCTGGCTCTGCGTGGCCTGTCCTGTCAGGTACGCGATCGCGAGCAGTTCGCGTTCTTCGGGTGTGAGGCTCATCTTTCGGTCTCCCCGATGCGCCGGATAATTCGCCGAAGTTCTGTGAGGACTTGTCCGGATTTCAGATTGTAACGTCTCTCAAGCAGAGCGGCGTCCTCCGCCGCAACAAAGGAATCAATCAGGATGCTTTGCTCAATGGAAGATAGGGATGCCTGCTCATAAACCGGCGCAGCGCTGAAATGGGCAAGCCGCTCGGACTTGGATTGATCCCCGCCAGGTGGAGTCTTCGTCTGGGTTCGAAGCCTGAGCGCGCAGCGCCGCGCAATGGCGAGGATCCAATCCAGATGGCTATCCGTTGCGCCAGATCGTTCGTTGCGGCTTTCCCAAATGGCTTTGTAGGTTTCGAGCATGGCTTGTCGTTGATCGGTTTCCTTGCTCAGCAGCAAGACGATGACTCCGAATACCTTTTGATTGGTCTCGGCGAGCAGCGTGCGCATGGCCGTGCGGTCGTTCGCGCAAATTCGTTCTATCGCGCCGCGAAGGGGATCGTCCGAATTCAATTGCCGAGACCTTGATCCTGAAAGTGCATCATTTTTTCGCTTCGCGCTTATCGACTTCGGGCTTGCAGGCAAATTCAGCAAGCCGAACCGATGACGAACCGCTTATTGGAGCTACGCAGGGGACGGTCGAAACGGGTGCAGATTACGAGCCTGAGACGCTAGAGGGCCGCAGCGTAACTGTCGTAGGGCATTTCGGCGCGCAATCGCTCCAGCCCTCTACGGATCCAGCTTTTGACGGTGTTTGGAGACGCCCCGAACTGCTCGCCGATCTCCTTGCAGCTATAGCCATGAACGACATGCAGAACGACCGCCTGGGACATGCGTGCAGGTAGCTTCTCAAGCGTTGCGTCCAGCACCCGGGCGGCTTGGCCGAGCTGGGCCTTGGTGTGGGGATTTGGCGTCTCGTCAACTACGTGTTCGGTGATCTCGTCTGTAACCGCGGAGGTTTTCGAAGCGCGCAGGACGTCGATTGCCTTGTTGCGCATCACCACCAACATCCAGGTGAAAGCTTTGGCTTTTTGCGGATCGAAGCGGGCCGCATTCATCCAGATCGCGAGGTAGCCCTTTTGCAGGATGTCTTTGGCGGTCTCGTCACACGGAACCATCTTGCGAATGATCGCTTGAAATTTGGGGCCGGTGGCACGGAAGAGATCGGCGAAAGCCGCCTTGTCACCTTCGGCGCAGGCCAGAATCAACTGTTCAAGCTGATCATTGTCCACGCGCGCTGTGCTGCTTGCCATGGAAGGCTCCTCCGATGCCGCAACCATTAGGATGATATCCTATACGCCTTCCAATATCTATTGGTTTCGTTCGCGGGACCAAGTTGACCACCAAGACGGGCTTGGGCCCGTATCATAGGTCAGCCTGGCATGCAGGCCCGTACGCCCGTGATCGGCAAAACGGTTTCCCAGCCTTCGGCGTCCTTGAACAAGATGTTGCCGCTATCGACGCGCTGGCCACCCTCCAGAGCCTCGCCCGGATTGATCGTTACAGTCACGCTGCTGCCGGTATCCGCTGCTTCGAACTTCATCAGCGTCAGAAACTGACCAAAAACCTCTCCGCCTGCCGTTGTCATCGGCATCGAAACGGCCGCATCGTTCACGAGCACCAAAGCTTTGCCGGCGGTGCCTTCTGTGAAGAATACAAACCGCCGGGGCGCCGACATTCCCCAGAGAAACAGTCCGCACTGTCCCGGTTCGAGCCTCTGGGGCGGTAGTCCTTCCACCGGCACGGTGTTGATGGCGGATGCTGCTTCAGCGGCATCGGCGGCAGACTTCGAACCGCCCGTGCCGGCACAAGCGGTGACGAGTACGGCAGCTGCAGCCATCATCAGAAGAGATTTCATGTCGGATTGCCCTGTGGTGCTGGCAGATAGTTGTAGACGTAATCTCGCCCATCCAGGGTGAACCCTGCAATGGGTAGGGCAAACATCAGTTCGCGCGAGATCGGACCTGAAACGCGAGCCTCAAAACTTCCAGGTCCGCCAGGCGCGAACCGAAGGAGCGCCCGGAACTGCGTGCCTGATGCATTGGCAGACTCCAAGGGCACCACGAGCATGCCGTTTTCGCATCGCAGTTCACCGCGCATTTCGGACCAGCCCGGGCCGAGGATTTCGCGGTTGCGATCCAGCACATCACTTTGTGCCGTGCCCTTTGCGTCGAGGCATTGGTTGCCTTTGAACCGGATATGGCTGCCCCTGACCACGAGACGACCGCCGGATTGCTGAATCCACCGCGCGGCTTGTTCCAGATGAACGAGGTCTAGATCGATGTCGTAGTTTGTCAGCGATCGGCGGTTGCCAAAGCCGGCCGAAAGTTCGCCGTTCCCGCGTCCGCCTTCGCCGGTCCATTCGACACCATACTTCAGGCGGCCGGTCAAAAGTGCCGCCGGCATGAGACGCAGGTTTGCGTCGCCGATCCGGGTGCCCCTGTTTTCGATAGAGGTCAGCTTGCCATCGAAAACCGTGCCTTCAGCGCTGGCCCAGCTGACACCGAGCCTGTTCGCACCGCCCATTCGCAACGCCGTCTCCAGCGGTGCGAATGCTGCCAGTCCAATCAAGAAACCTGCAAACAGAAGCAGCAGCAGAAGCA
>JAIXVM010000020.1 GCA_027482995.1 Hyphomonadaceae bacterium
CCGTCGCGCGGCCGAGCGGGCCTGCACCGAGCACGACATGACGGGCGGGAAGAACGAGGGACGATGCAGACATTTCGGGTTTCCTTTATCTTCGAGGTTCAGGCGGAACGCGGCGTGGTGAAGGACCAGATGGCCAGGGCGAAAAGGGAAAACTGCCAGGCGATCCCGCTGAGCGTGAGCACCGGGCCAAGGTCGACACCAAAGCCCGCGGGGATCGTCGCGATCAGGCCGAGGCCGGTCACCATGGCAAAGCCGCCGACAAACTTGGCGAATGCGCCCGGCGCGCGGAACACTGAGACGGCGATACAGATGGTCCAGACACCGCTGATCAGCCCGACCCCGAGGATTTCACCGATCCCGCCCGCATAGGCATTCAGCGCCTCGAATATGTGCGAGATAGCCGCCTGGTCTGCGCCGTCCGCGGTATAAGCCTGCGCCAGATCCGGCATGACGAAGAGCCAGCGCGTGATGCCGATCGATTTTGCCATCGCCGAGAACGTGGCAAGCGCGATCGTGAAGCCCGCCACCGCGCGGGACAGGCCCAGACGAGCGTTGAGAGCCGCGGTCGCCGGCAACAGCAGCAGGCCGACCATGAGGTAGCAGCCGTATCCGGTCATGATGGGCTGCGCCTGTTCCAGCATGCGGGGCAGCGCGATGGACGCCGGATCGTCAAGGCTGACCGGCCAGTTGATCGCAGCCGAAAGAATGAAGAAGGCCGTCCACATCAGGGCAAATTGCAGGATCAGGATCAGGCCGGCGATTTGGCCGGACCGGTTTGTTTCGGGCGAGGAGAGCATGAGGCACCTGTTTGAGCGAACGCCCCAAGCGGGCGCAGGCTCTACATGCCTTGGCGCCGGGCGCCCGGCATTGACCCGGGTCAAGATCGCTCCGCCCCTTGCGCGCGGGGGCGGATGGCATTGAATGATGCCCAGAAAAAACAACGGGAGGACGGGCCTTGTTCAACAACACGGAATGGCTGAGCCAGGTGCGCGAAGAGGTCATAGATCCCGGCCGCGAGATCGTCGATCCGCACCATCACCTGTGGCCCCAGCCGTTTCTGTCGTACGACCTTGAGGAACTTTGGTCGGACACCGAAGACGGGCACAAGGTCGTGCAGACGGTGTTCATGGAGTGCGGCTCCGCCTACCGCTCGGACGGGCCGGACCACCTTAAGCCGGTCGGCGAAACAGAGTTCGTGACCGCGGCAGCCGAGCGGGCGGCGCAGGCACCCGGCAAGGCGCAGATCGCCGGCATCGTCGCGCATGCTGACCTGCGGCTCGCGGAACTCGACGCGGTGCTCGACGCGCATACGGCCGCCGCCAAGGGGCGCTTCCGGGGCATCCGGCATGCGGGCGCCTTCGAGGAGGACAGCAGCGCGCTGACCATTCCGGGACGCGGCCCGAAAGGCCTGTTTGCAGACCCCGATTTTCGTAAGGGCGTCGCCCGATTGGGAGCCCGGGGCCTCACCTATGACACCTGGATCTATCACCACCAGCTGCCAGAATACGCTGCGCTCGCCCGCGCCGTTCCTGGCACGGTGATGATCCTTGACCATTTCGGAACGCCGCTCAACGTCGGCCCCTATGCCGACAAGCGTGACGAGATTTTTGCAAAGTGGAAGGACGACATTGCCGAGGTCGCAGAAAACAAGCACGTCTACGCAAAGCTTGGCGGGCTTGCGATGCCGGACAATGGCTATGGCTGGAACGGGCGGGAAAAACCTCCGACTTCGGATGAATTCGTCGAGGCGCAGGCGCCCTGGTATCACCACGCGATCAAGGTGTTCGGCGCCGAGCGCTGCATGTTCGAGAGCAACTTCCCCGTGGACCGTCTGTCGCTGAGTTACCGCACGCTCTGGAACGGGCTCAAGAAGATCGCGAAGGATCATCCGGACACGGCGCAGGCGGCGATGTTCAGCGGCACGGCGCGGAAGGTATACAAGCTGGAGGCCGTGGCATGACGCGTCACACCTTGCCCGCCCTCCCCACGCATCCCGCCGGTGTGCCCTGGCCCACACTTGAGTGGCCTGAAGCGAAGCTCGCGGGACCGGTCGCTACGAAACTCTCGCCGCTGCTGGACTTCGCTTTCAGCAATCCGGCGCCCGCCTCGATGGGCGAGACGCACGCCTTCCTGGCCGTACAGGGTGGACGCATCGTGGCGGAACGCTACTGGACGGGGTTTGACCGGACGAGCACGCATCATTCCTGGTCACAGGCCAAGAGTATGACGCAGGCCCTGATCGGCATTCTCGTGCGCGAGGGCAAGATCGACATTCACGCGCCTGCCGACGTGCCCGAATGGCAGGGTGCGGACGATCCGCGCCGGGCGATCACGCTCGATCAGCTGCTGCGCATGTCGAGCGGGCTGAAGTTTGCGGAGGACTATGTCGATGCGGGCGTCTCCGACGTGATCGAGATGCTGTTCGGCTCCGGCAAGGAGGATGTTGGCGGGTTCGCGGCGAAGTTTCCTCTGATCCATCCACCCGGCACCGTCTGGAGCTATGCCAGCGGAACGACGAACATCATCGCGCGGATCGCAGCGCGGGCCCTCGGCGCATCCGGCGCGGCATTCCGGGACTTCATGTTCCGCGAATTGTTCGGCCCGATCGGCATGACGTCCGCCGAGCCGAAGTTCGATGCGGCGGGCACGTTCATCGGTTCCTCCTTCTGCTTCTGCACGGTGCGGGATTTCGCGCGCTTCGGGCTGCTGTATCTGAGGGACGGTGTCTGGGATGGCACGCGCATCCTGCCGGAGGGTTGGGTGGATTATGCCCGCACGCCGACACCGGTACCGCCGACCGAAGTGATGGGATATGGCGCCCATTGGTGGCTCGGTATGGCCGGGCCGGGCAGTTTCTCGTCGAACGGCTTTGAAGGTCAGTACACGCTCATGGTGCCGGAGCTTGACCTGATCCTCGTGCGCAATGGCAAGTCGCCGCTCGAGCAGAAAGACAACGTGATCCGCTGGATGAGCGACGTGGCGAACGCGTTTAGGTCGTAACGGGCGCCGCCACCCGCCGCTTGCGCGGTATACGGACGATCACCAACCAGACGAGCATCGCAAGGATGGGGAAGACGCCAAGCCAGATGGGCGCGGTCGTGTCGTGGAACCATTGCGGGAAGACCTGCGGCTGGCCGAAGAAGAGCGAGCCCGACGCGATGAACATCGAGAAGCACATCCGCCAGAGGTGGCGCGCCGTACGGGCCACGCCGCGGATCGTCTTGCGCAGGATCACATGCAACTCGCCGATGGCGGCAAACGTACCGGCGATCATGAACAGGAAGAAGGCCTGCGGGGGCGAGCCGTCCACGGTGCCCGTCTCGCTCTGCGATCCCATCCAGGCGAAGGTCGCACCCATGGCCACAAGGCCCAGCGCGATGGCGAGGCCGGCATACTGCTTGGCGCCGGCCTTGATCTCGACGCGCTCCCGCGCGGCGAGCCAGCCGCTCACGAGCAGGTAGAGCGCCATGATGCCCGCGACGAAGTTGGGTCTTTGTCCGGTCTCAAGGAACGGCGCGACGCCCGCGCCGATGGCATAGGTGACTAGCATGGAGACGAAAAAGACGGCCCCCGCCGTCCGGTGAATGCGCTGTCCCTTGCGCGACGCGATGGCGACGGTGCCGGAGAGCAGGCCGATCGCCCCGCCCCCGATGTGTGCATAAAGCAAGGCATCTGCGCCCAAGTGCATCCAGAGCGGATCGCCGGGGCGGGCCTCCAGATTATCCGCATTGGCGAGACCCGCGCACAGCGGCAAAGCCAACAGGACGAGCACAGGCAACCGGGCGATCCATTTCGACATGCAGCAGCCTCGTGCGAGCGTTGGGTTCGCATATCGTTATACGATATACACCC
>JAIXVM010000018.1 GCA_027482995.1 Hyphomonadaceae bacterium
CAACGCCTTTCAAGCATGATGCCTTCCAAGATCAGGCGCTCGCCGACCCTGACTATGCCCGGCGGGCGCGCGCGATTTGTGACGCCAAGGGCGCAATGCTGATCGTCGACGATGTACGCGCCGGCTTCAGACTTGCGCGCGATTGCAGCTGGTCAACCGTCGGGGTTGCGCCGGACCTGAGCTGCTGGGGAAAGTCATTCGCAAATGGCCATCCGATCTCGGCGCTGCTGGGCTCGGACAGATGCCGCGCGGGCGCCGGCGCAATCTACATGACCGGTTCGTTCTGGTATTCCGCCGTGCCGATGGCAGCCGCGCTTGAAACTCTGAAAATACTCCGTGAAACCGACTACCTCGAACGCATCGCCGGTCTTGGTGAGCGCTTGCGCAGCGGCCTCTCCGAGCAAGCGCGTGCGCACGGCTTCAGCTTGCGTCAAACCGGGCCTGCGCAGATGCCGCAAATTCTGTTTACGGACGATCCGGACCTGCGGCTCGGTTTCGGCTTTGCCGAAAACATGCTCGCCCGCGGCGTCTACATGCATCCATGGCATAACATGTTCCTCTGCGCGGCCATGTCCGAGGATGACATCGATTTTGCGCTCACGGCCGCGGGCGCGGCGTTCGCCGATCTCGCCGCGGGCCGCGCAGTGCTGAAACCCCATCCAGCCGTCAGTGCCATGATGAAGAGCCGGGCGTCGCACGCCTGATTTCCAAGCCGCTCACCTGTGGAAAAGCGATCGAAAACCGCTGCTCCGGACGTCTGATCGAGCCCTCGCTTGAAGGGTTCGTGAACGCCGTGCAGGTCTATCCTTATACGGAGTGTGCTCGCTGCCGGCTTGATGCGCCCCCGAACCAGATCAGCGGCGGGATCGGCTGGGATCGGCCCATTTCTGTCTTCAGGCAGGAGCATCTCGACGGGCCGCATGAGCCTAGGAAAGACGGCTGTCATCCTTTGCGTCGCGCTAGCAACCCGGAAGCACGATGCTGGGGTGTTGGCAGAACTCTTGAGCCAACGCAGCGCGGAATGACGGACGCGCCCCAATCGAACGCATCCGTCGTTTTCTAACGCCCTCGCGCCCTCAGAACGCCTTGACGTATCCGATGCGAACGGTGGAGCGGTCTCCGTCCCCGAACTCGCCCTGATAGCCGAAGCGGATGGAGGCCCCGTCGCCGAGGCGCCAATCGGCTTCACCGCTCACCAGGCCGCGCGCAAGGTCACTGGTGTCGCCGGTCAGCTGGATCGCCGCGCCGGATCGCAAGAAACGCGCATCCATCACGCGGTCGTCGATCACGCTTTGCTGGCCATAACCGGCGGCGAAGCGCGTGATGACCTCGCTCTTGTCCGGGCCGAACGTGAAGGCGCGTTCGGCGCGCAGCAGCGCCTGCGCCGAGGCGCTGTCGGCCTCGATGTCGTCATAGCTCAGCGCCAGGGGATTGGTGCCGCCTTCGCGGAAGCTGTCCTGGCTTTGACGCAGCACGTCCGCGTTGAGCGCGCCTTCAAACCGCCAGCCACCGAGCTCGAACAGACGCTGCGTTCCCGCAAGCGACACGCCCGCAAGGACCGAGGACGTCTCGCTTTCAACATTCGTCGACGTACCGTTGAACGTGACCGAGCGACTCAAATCCTGCGCGACATGACCGATCGTCAGCGTGGCCGACACTTTGCTGGCCTCATTCGCCCATCCGGCGAAGCCGGATGCCATCAGTGCGGTCTGGTCGCCGCCGCCGGCAGCCTGCGCCAGCTCAATGGTGGAGTCAGACCAACCGAGCGCGCCGCCCATCGTCCAGCCTTTGGCCGGCAGGTCGACCGTGGCGCCAATCATGCCGCCATACGCATCGTGGCCATAGGCGAGGGATGAACTTGTTGCGTCGCGTTCGCCCCAGGCGCCGAAGCCCTGCGCCCACCAGCCCTGTTCGTGCTGACGGTCGCGGAAGCCGTCGAGATAGGCGAATGCCGACTGGCTGATCGCCATCGCCTGGCTGTTGAGGGTGGAGGGGCGCGCCGTGAGTGCCGAAGAGACGATCGAGAGCTGGCCGGCACTCTGAACGAGAACAACGGGCAGCGACGCGCCGTCGAGCTCGATCGCATCGAACGCGCCCGCCGAAGTGCCGCTCACCGACAGAAACTGCCCGCCAAAGCCTTCCGTACCGTCCAGCGAGATCAGGCTCAGCGTACCGCCCAGCGTGGCATTGCCGGTCACGTTGAGCCCATCGAGCGCACCGCCATTGCGCTCGAACTCGATCTGCAGCGTGCCCGCCGCGTCCTGGATATAGTCTCCATTGATGGTCAGTGTCCCGATCGAGTTGCCGGGGGCGACGGTGCCGCCACTGTTGGTGACGGTTCCGACCATATTGCTACTGCCTCTGAGAGTCCCGCCTTTGGTTATGATGACGGGGCTCACTACTCTTCCTCGAGCGCTCAATGTGCCGCCGGTGCCGACAGTGATGCGTGGCGCAGTCAGCCCCTCCCCGAGTTCATCACTGGCTGTCAAAATGCCGCCGTTCACTGTAACAGGCGCGCCGACCCGTACTGGTGCCCCGAATAGCACGGAACCGCCGCCCACAGCGAGAATGCCCAACTTCGAAACCGAAAAGCCTGAAAGGTCTTTGCTCACTTCCAACACGCCGCCAGTCGTCCCGACAATGCCAACGTCCAAAACTGCAGCTTTGAGGGTTCCGCCGCTTATCCCCAACAAGGGCGTTGAGAGAACCGCAGTTTCAACAGTGCCGCCCTTCACTTCAACAAAAGACGCGGTCAAAGTCCTACCACCAAAAATACCTAGGGGAAGGATTAGCCTGCCGCCGCTCACCGTGACCGTGCCGGTGGCGGTTAAGCCACGTCGATTCAAAAACTCACCTCCGCTCACCGTGATGGTGCTCGCGGTGGTTGTTCCGTCGGACGCAGATAACACACCGCGACTGACCCGAATGGCGCCGGTCGTGTTAATACTGTCGGCCATCGTTGAACCCGTGCCACTTTGGATGAATTCACCCGTGCCGGTGACGACGCCTACTTCCACAACAGAGGAGCTCTTGGAAACGAAGATGCCATTGTTGAGCAGGTCGCCCACCTCAAATAGTGTCGCCGTATCGTTGCCGATCTGCAGAGTTCCGCTCGCAATCGTCGTCCGCCCTGTAACAAAAGTGTTGCTACTACTACTACCGGTTAATGTAAGGGTTCCTGTGCCGGTCTTTGTACGGTCGGCGTTACCGACAGTGTCCGAGTTGATTGTGACGTTGAAAGCGCCGGTATCGACCGTGGCACTGAACCTACCAAAGTCGATTTGGCGCGCGCCATCAAGGGTAACGTCGGCGCCAAACGCAAGCGTGCCGCCATTGAAGATCAACGGGCTGGTTGGGGCGCCGAGATTGGCGCTGGACGTCACGCGGACGGTTCCGCCGTTCAGGAATGTGCCGCCGGTGTAGGTGTTGGCCCCGGTCAGGCTCAATGTGCCGGTCCCCTCCTTGATCAGCCTGCCCGCTCCGGAGATCACGCCGCCATAGCTCATGTTGGCATTGGTGCCGCCGACGTTAAGGTCCGAGCCCTCGGTAGGCGTGCCCAGAGCGATATTGCCCACGCCGGCGATCGAGCCGACGGTCAGCGAGCCTCCAGCCTCAAATGTGCCGTCCGCGAAGATATTGACCGCGCCGTTTGCGCCCAGTGAGCCTGTATTGGCGATCAATCTGCCCGCCTGCACATCGAAGCCTTGCGTGTTGGATGCCGCCCTTCCGATCAGCCTCACGGTGGAGGTTCCGGCTTTCTGGAACACCTCAAAATTGGCGAAGGTCGTGCCGAGGCGCGAGACGTCGAAATCGAAATTCGTGTCCCCGTTCAGCTGCAGCGTGTCATTGCCAGCCAGCGCATCGATGGCGGTCGCCCGCTGGTTCGTGATGCTGTCGATGAAGCAGTTGTTATCGCCGGTCGTGACGGCGCAGCCTGGGGTGGCCAGCGTGGAGCGCAGGAAGAAGCCGTCGTTTGTCCCGCCGGAATAATCCTGAGCATAGACCAGATTGTAGATGTAATCGCCCAGCGTGTACTGGGTCATCGTGAAGTTGCTCGCCTGTGCGTTGCCGCCGACCCGGATGAGCTCAATGCCATTCCCGGTCGTGGCAGCCGCCGACGCCGCAGACGGCGCCAAACTGAACAGGCTTACGGCGGTGGAGCCGGTCACGTTGCCGGCGATGTTCAGGAAATCATGCGTGGTGCCGTTGACCGGTGCGCCGGCATTGTCGAACTGCACCTCGACATTGAGCGTGCCGCCGCCGGTAAAATCACCGTTGACGATCGTGGTGCCGACCCCGTTGCCGACGGCGAGGATACCGCTGTTGCCGAGCGTGAGATTGCCGCCGATCGTGGAATTGCCGAACAGCGTGGCGCCGTTGTTGACCGTGAGATTGCCGCCCACCACAGCGTTGAGATTCAACGTGCCGCCATCGACGATCGACGCGCCTGTACCGCTCACATTGTCGTTGATTACAATCGTGCCGGTGTTCACCGAGGAGCCGAAAGTGGTGATGCCGCCGGCAGCCTGCGTCAGCGCGCCATCCAGGGTCAGTGTCCTGCCAGCCGCCGCACCCAAGCGATAGCTGGACGCGCCGAACATGATGTCGTTGGCGAGCGTTCCGGTGATGTTGGACGTCAGCGAGCCGCCTGTCGCCGAAAACGCCACCTCGCCGGAACCCAGCGCGCCAATGTTGCCGATCGCCACATTGCCGCCGGCGATCTGCGTGCCGCCGGTATAGGAATTCTCGCCGTTCAACGTGACGGTGACGCCGGGGCTCGCAAAGCGCAGCACCCCCGCGCCGTAGATCTCCCGGTTATTGTTGCCGAAGAACGTATTCTGGGCGTTGATCGTGACATCGCTGGCCTGCAGAAACGCGAGGGTGCCGGAATCGATATTGATCGCGCCGTTGAGGTCCCAGCCGGAATTGAGGGTCAGGCTGTTCGTGCCGCCAAGGAACCGAAGGGCATCGCCGGTCGCGCCAAACGCGACGGTCCCGCCCGATACGGCCGCCCCCAGAGTGAGGTTCAGATTGCTCCCGACAATACCGGCGCCGGGAAGGCCGGGTGGACCGGCGATGGGGGGGATCAAGGGGTCGGCGTTGCTGCCTGGGCCGCCCGCGCCGATGGCGCCGCCGGTGACGGCCGCATTGATGGTGGCCGACGTGCCCGAGGTGCCCGTGAACAGAATCCCGATGCCGCCAAAGCCACCCGCCCCGCCGGACGCAGAAGCTCCACCAGCGCCGCCCGCGCCGCCCGCGCCAGCGGTCACCGCATGGGTGAGCGTGCCGATGTCGCCCGAGGCGGTGATCACCGTGCCGTAGCCGCCCGCGCCACCGCCGCCGCCACCGCCGCCGCCACCGTCCGGCGCGCCACCGCCGCCGCCGCCCGGAATATCGCCCCCCGGAAAACCACTGCCATCGC
>JAIXVM010000007.1 GCA_027482995.1 Hyphomonadaceae bacterium
CAGGATATCAAGCGGCTCGGCCGGCGTGCCCGATTCGGCGTCATTCAGCAGCTGCGTGATCGCTGACATCACGATCGGCCCACGCCAGATCATCGGCGCATCGGGATCGGACAGATACCCGATCGACAGCGTCTTCATCCCGTGCGCCTCCACCGGCACCAGTTTCTTGCCGGCCGACGTCGCGGGCTCCGCATTCACCGTCCCCATCATTGTCGGGATCGACGGCCCATAGATATCGGCGTCCAGCAGCCCGACGCGCATGCCCGCCTTTGCCATCGCGGCGGCGAGGTTCACGGCGACCGTCGATTTGCCCACGCCGCCCTTGGCGCTCGCCACGACAAGGATGCGGTCAATGCCGGGCACCGGCTTCAAGCCTGTCGCCGGCGCGGGCACGCCCTGGTTAACCGCTTCATCCGACAGCCGCGCGCCCTTAGTCACGCGCCGCAGCCCGGCGACAGGCGATCCCTCCGGCCCGTGCGAATGTCCATGCGCGTGATCATGCTTGTGCGCCCCTGGCGCACGCTCCGCCGTCAGCACACTGCGCACCGCCGTGATCCCCGGAATCCGCGCGGCGTAGTTTTCCGCTTCAATCCTGCGATGCTCTGCCACACCCGGATCGCTGCCCTCGGCGCGGATCACCAGCAGCGCGCGTCCGTCATCATCCACACTGACCGATTCCAGCCAGTTTGCCCGGCCCAGCGCCTCTTCGATGGCGGCGGCCAGCTTCTCGCGTGTCTTCTGCTTCGATCCAAACATTGCTTCCGGTGCCCGGCCTGTAAACACATTCCTGCGCCGCCTACTCGCCCCGGGGGTGAAACTGCAAGCTTCTGGTGAGGAAGTTGCGGCAATTTCGCTGCCTTGAAGGGTGCTTTCGGCATGCACACTTGCTGAAAGACCCTATATAGGCCCCACTCGAAGAATTCAGGAGGCGTTATTGCCCTGGGACGACAAGACTAAAGGTTCAGGCCCCTGGGGCGGAGACGGCAAAGGCTCCGGCGGCGGCGAAGGCGGCTCGCCCTGGAACCGGCCTTCGGGCGGCGGTGACAAGGGCGGCGGCGGCAACAAGGAGTCGCCCGACCTCGAAGAACAGATGCGCCGCATGCAGGAGCGCTTTCGCCAGCGCCGCGGCGGCAGTGGCGGTGGCGGCGGTCGCCGCCGGGGCACAGGCGGCGCACAGATGCCGAATTTCGGCCCGCTCGGTTTCTTGGTCGTGGGCGGCGTCGTGCTGCTCTCCTGGCTGTCCACCGGCATCGTGATCGTCGACCCGACCCAGCAGGCGGCCGTGTTCCGCTTCGGCAAATGGCAGACGAATTTCGGCCCCGGCCTGCACTTCCACCTGCCGGCCCCGATCGAGAACCACACGCTGCTCAACGTCGAGACGCGTAACGAAAAACGGATCGGCAGCAGCCAGGAAGAGAGCCTGATGCTGACGCAGGACGAGAACATCGTCGACATCCAGTTCTCGGTCTTCTGGAAGATCGACACCGCCAACCCGGAAAACTTCCTGCTCAACGTGCGCGATCCCGAACTCGCCGTCGAACAGGTTGCCGAATCCGTGATGCGCGAAGTCGTCGGCAAGACCAGCCTGCAGAACATCATCACCACCGAGCGCGATACGGTTCAGCAGTCCGTCGCCGCGCAGACACAGGCGCTGCTTGACGAGTATCGCACCGGCGTCGAGATCCTCTCGATCTCGATCGGCAAGTCGGATCCGCCGCAACAGGTGATCGAGGCCTTCAACGACGTGAACGTCGCCGAACAGGACGCCGAGACACGCACCAACCAGGCCACGCAATTCGCCAATGAGATCGTGCCCCAGGCCCGCGGTACCGCGCAGCGCCTGTTGCAGGAAGCCGAAGCCTACCGCGACCGCGTCATCGCAGACGCAGGCGGTGAAGCCTCCCGCTTCGACCAGATCTACGAGGAATACCGCAAGGCGCCCCGCGTAACCCGCGAACGCATGTACCTCGAAACCATGGAGCGCGTGCTCGGCCGCACGGACAAGATGATCCTCGATCAGAACTCCGGCGCCGTTCCTTATCTTCCGCTGGAGCGCACCCGCCGCCCGGCCACGACGCCGAACAACGGAGACCAGTAATGCGCGCTTTCGGATGGCTCATCCTGATCATGTCCGTCGTCGGACTGATCGTCGTCTCCAACGTCTTCTATATTGTCCGCCAGTCCCAGCAGGCGATCGTGCTGCAGGTCGGCCGGCCTGTCGCGCTCATCAACGAGCCCGGCAAGGACGAAGCGGGCCTTCACATGAAGATCCCCATCGTCCAGCAGGTCGAGATCATCGACAAGCGTAACCTTGGCCTCGACATCGAAGGTATCGACGTTCTCGCGGCCGACCAGCGCCGGCTCCGGGTCGATGCGTTCGTCCGTTGGCGGATCAAAGACCCGCTTCAGTACTACCAGCGCTTCCGCCGGGAAGAGGCTGCCCAGTCGCAGCTGAACCGGATCACCACCTCCGCCATCCGCGAAGTGCTCGGTGATGTGCCGGTCCCGGAAATCGTCTCCGGCCAGCGCGCCCAGCTGATGGGCCGCATCCGCGCCAGCGTCAACGCGGGCCTCGCCAAGGACGGTATCGACATCATCGACGTGCGCGTGCGCCAGGCCGATCTGCCGAGTGAAGTGGCCGAAGGTGTCTATAACCGTATGCGGACGGCCCGTTTGCAGGAAGCCCAGCGCATCCGTTCGGAAGGGGAGGAGAAGGCCCGCCTGATCCGCGCCACCGCCGAACGCGAGAAGACCGTCATCGAGGCCCAGGCCCGTGAACAGTCCTCGAAAATCCGCGGTGAAGGCGATGCAAAAGCCTCCGAAACCTATGCGCAGGCCTATAGCAAGGATCCGGAATTCTTCCGCTTCCAGCGCGCCTTGATCGCTTGCGAAGCGGCGATCCAGGAAGGTACCCAGGTCATCGTCGGCCCGAAATCGCTCGGCATCTGCGACGAGTTCCTCGACAGCGCCCGCGCCGCCGGCGTTCCGCGCTAGTCTCGCCGTTCAACAGGACGCCGCGGTGGGCGAAACCCGCCGCCGGGCCTTGCTCCTGCCGATAGCAGTCCGCGCCGCCCGAGGCGGTTGCACCGCGCCGTCAAAGCGCCATAGTGAGGCGCCATCCGGAGGGTGCAATCCTTCCGGCGCCTGTTGGAGCTATGACTGAAATGAACCGCACCGCTGTCCTCGCGCTCATCCTCGCCGCGCTTCCGGTTGCCGGCCTGACAGCCACCGCGCAGGGCAGCCTCTCAAAGCCCGCCGCCGGCGTGGACATGAAGTCGGCGCCCTCCAGCTTCCGCGACCTTGCCAAGCGCCTGATGCCGGCCGTTGTGAACATTTCCACCGAACAAGCCCTCGCTGCCCCTCTGCCCACCTTCCCGGAAGGCTCGCCCGCCGAGCGCTTCAACGACTATTTCGGCCGCGATGGCGGCGCCGAGATGCAAGGCTCCCTCGGCTCCGGCTTCGTCATCAGCGCCGATGGTTACATCGTCACCAACAACCACGTGATCGAGCAGGCCGACACAATCACGATCACTTTCTCCAGCGGCCGTGAGCTGCAGGCGAAACTCGTCGGCCGCGACAAGGACACCGACATCGCGGTCCTGAAAGTGAACTCGAAAACGCCGCTGCCCTTCGTCGAGTTGGCTGACAGCGACAAGGCCGAAGTCGGCGACTGGGTGATCGCCATCGGCAACCCGCTCGGTTTCGGCGGCTCGGTCTCTGCCGGCATCATCTCCGCCACGGGCCGGGATCTGAATGCGGGACGAGCTGACAATTTCATCCAGACCGACGCGGCCATCAACCAGGGCAACTCCGGCGGCCCCTTGTTCAATCTGGCTGGCCAGGTCGTCGGCGTGAACACCGCCATCATCTCTCAGTCCGGCGGCTCCATCGGCCTCGGTTTCTCAGCCCCGTCCAATACCGTGAAGCGCGTCTCGCAGCAGCTGATCAAGGAAGGCCGCGTCCGCCGCCCCTGGCTTGGCGTCAGCGTGCAGGATGCCGACGCCGCCCTGATCAAGGCCTACCGCGCAAAGGGCCTCACGGGCGTGATCATCACCCGCATCTCGGATGGTAGCCCCGCGGAGACCGCCAAACTCGAAGTCGGCGATCTCATCCTCACGATCGACGGCAAATCCGTCGGCGGCGTGCGCGAGATGACGCGCACCCTCTCGGAAAAAGCCATCGGCAAGCCGGTCAAGCTCTCGGTCGTCCGCGATGGCCGTGCCCGCGATGTCAGCGTCACGCTCACCGAACTGAAGGAAGACGACGAAGATGCGGCCGCCGCCGTGCCGGATACTGCCGCCAACTCCAATGATCTGGGGGCGGAGCTTTCTCCGGTCGATGACGACATGCGCCGCCGCTATGGAATCCCGAAAGACATCTCCGGCGTCGTCGTCTCCTCGGTCAGCCCGCGCGGCCGCGCCTATAACAAACTCCGCCGCGCCGACGTCATCGTCGAAGTCAACTTCCAGACGGTCTCGACGGTCACCCAGACCCTCGAGAAGGTAAAGGCGGCGATGGCGAACCCGTCCCAGCCGGTCCTTATCCGCGTCAAACGCAAAGGCGAAACCGGCGGCTGGTTCGACCAGTTCATCTCCATCGAAGTCACGAAGTAGGCGCCGCCGTCCGGCGGTGCTCCCGCCAGCCTTGACACGAGCCTGACATTTCGACATTCGTCGAAATATGGAATCAAACGCTGCCATAGACCGCCTCTCCGCGCTCGCCCAGCCGGGCCGCCTGGATGTCTTCCGCCTGCTCGTGCGCGCAGGCCCGGACGGCATCCCTGCCGGCGAAATTGCGGCCACCCTCGGCCTCGCGCCAAACACGCTCTCGTCGCAGCTGACGATCCTGGTCCATGCCGGCCTGCTCACCAGCACGCGAGAGGGCAGGGTGATTCGCTACGCCGCCCGTCCCGAAGCCCTCAGTGAGTTAATCGTCTACCTGATGGAAGACTGCTGCGGTGGCCGACCCGAAATCTGCCGCCCAGTAGAGGAGGCCGCCCGCGCGGCCTGCTGCCCGCCCGCCAAGGCCAAATCCCGCAAGGCCGTGCGCGCATGAGCCTGTTCGAGAAATACCTCTCCGTCTGGGTCGCCCTCGCGCTCGCGCTTGGCCTTGCCCTCGGCCAGCTGTTTCCCGCCGCCTTCGCCGCGCTCGCCGCCTTCGAGTACGCGAACGTCAATTTCGCGGTCGCGCTGCTCATCTGGGCGATGGTCTGGCCGATGATGATCGGCATCGATTTCACCGGCATCAGCAACGCCTTCGTCAGGCCGAAGGGCCTTATCATCACGGTCATCGTCAACTGGCTCATCAAGCCCTTCACGATGGCGGCGCTCGGCGTCCTGTTCTTCCAGCATGTCTTCGCCGGGCTCGTGCCTGCCGCCGATGCGCCCTCCTACATTGCGGGCCTCATCCTGCTGGCCGCCGCCCCTTGCACGGCCATGGTCTTCGTCTGGTCCCATCTCACAAAGGGCGATCCCGCCTACACGCTGGCTCAGGTCGGCGTGAATGACACGATCATGATCTTCGTCTTCGCGCCGCTCGTCGCATTGCTGCTCGGCGTCGCCGAAATCACCGTGCCCTGGGAAACGCTTCTCCTCTCGGTTGGCCTCTACGTCATCATTCCGCTTGTTGCCGGCATCGCCGCGCGCCGCATTCTTCTGGCGAGGGGCGGCGCTCCAGCGCTGGATGCCTTCATGGTACGGATGAAACCGGTGTCCACCACCGGCCTCCTCGCCACCGTCATCCTCCTCTTCGGCTTCCAGGGCGGCGCCATCCTCGCCAACCCGCTGATCATCGCGCTCCTCGCCGTGCCCATCTTGATCCAGACCTATGGCATGTTCGCGCTCGCCTACGCTGCCGCGTTCGCCTGGAAGGTGCCGCACCAAATCGCTGCGCCCTGCGCCCTGATCGCCACGTCCAACTTCTTCGAACTCGCCGTCGCCGTCGCGATCAGCCTTTTCGGCCTCAATTCCGGCGCCGCCCTTGCCACCGTCGTCGGCGTTCTCGTCGAGGTGCCGGTCATGCTGTCCCTCGTCGCCTTCGCCAACCGTACACGCGCCAAGTTCGCGGCCTTCGAGACGGAGCCTGCATGAAACTCCTTTTCCTCTGCGTCGCCAATTCCGCCCGCAGCCAGATGGCCGAAGGCCTCGCCCGCGACCTCCTCGGCCCAGGCGCGGAGGTCATGTCGGCCGGATCGGCGCCCACGAAACCCAATCCCTACGCCATCGAGGCGATGGCCGACCGAGGCATCGACATCACGTCCCACACGTCCAAATCCTTCGCCTCGCTGGATGCCGCTGCCTTCGACTACGTCATCACCCTCTGCGCGGAAGAAATCTGCCCGTGGCTGCCCGGCAAGACCCAGCGCCTCCACTGGCCCATCGACGACCCCGCCAGCGCCGATCCCGCCCTGACGCCGGGCGACTTCCGCCGCCGCTTCGCCGCCGCCCGCGATGAGATCGAAACCCGCATCCGCGAGTTCATGGCGGCTTCCACCTCCTGAGCCGGGAATTTCCGCGGGGTAATGCCTTGAGCGGGCTGAAAAATGTCAACGCAGCTTGTCACTGAAGTGCCGATTGGGCTCGCCAAGCCGCGCGACGCAGGCTAAGAGCGGCCAAATCATTGTTTTTTCGGGCTGAGAGACACGTCATGATCCATCCTTCGCTCATCGCAATCGGCGCCATCGTCCTGGTGTTCGGCATCCTGAACCTCATCGAGTTCAAGCGCATCGACTAAGCCTGAAAGGGCGGCCAGAATGTCCGCTCCGGTTTTGACCCCGTCCACGCTGGCCGACCCCGTCCTGCTGGCGTCCCTCGCCGGCGGCCTCCTGCTCCTGGCCCTTGGCGGTGACCTGCTCGTGCGCGGCGCCGTCCGCGCTGGCCGCGCCCTCGGCGCCTCGCCCCTCATCGCCGGCATTTTCATCGTCGCCCTCGGCACCTCGCTGCCGGAGATCTTCGTCTCGGTGAACGCCGCCTTCACGGGCAGCCCGGGCCTCGCCGTCGGCAACATCGTCGGCTCCAGCATCGCGAACGTCTTTCTCGTCCTCGCCATTCCCGCTCTGATCTTCCCCTTCGCCGCAGGCGGACCGGGGCAGGGGCGCGCGCTCTTCGCCACCCTCCTCGCCACCGCGCTCTGGATCGGCATGACCGCCATCATGCCGCTCTCGCCGCTGGTCGGCATCTGCTTCCTCATGGTCCTGATCGGCTATACCGGGCTCAGCCTGTTCGCCGCCCGCCGCGATGAAGTCGCCGGCAAGCCGACCGGTGTGCGTGAACACGAAGCGACCGGCCCGCCGCTTTGGCGCGCCCTCATTTACATCCCGCTCGGCGCCGCCGCCCTGGTCTTCGGCTCGGGCTACATCGTCGAGGGCGCAGACGGTCTCGCCCGTGTGGCCGGCGTGCCCGAAGAATACATCGGCCTCACACTGCTCGCGGTCGGCACCTCGCTGCCCGAAATCGGCGCCTCGCTTGCCGCCGCCTTCCGCAAGCGCAGCGATGTCGTCGTCGGCAACATCCTCGGCTCCAACATCATCAACATTCTCGGCGCCGGCGGCATCGTTGCGATGAGCGGCCCGTTCGAGATCGCGCGCCTCTTCCACACCTATGATCACTGGGTGATGGGCTTCGCCGCCCTCGTCCTCGCGGTCCTGATCGTGACGCGCGCGAAGATCGGCCGGCTCCTCGCCCTCCTGCTGCTCCTTCTGTACGCGGTCTATATCTACGGCCTCGTGAACGGCGTCAGCCTGCTTGGCCTCTACGAGACCCTGCGCGGATGACACCCGGCGCAGCGCTCGTCACCGGCGCAGGCGCGCGCCTCGGCCAGGCCATGGCAATTGCCCTCGGCGCCGATGGCTGGGTGGTCGCCGTCCATTACCGCGGCTCGAAAGCCGGCGCCGAAGACACCGCCGCCACCATCCGCCAGGCCGGCGGGCGCGCCGAGATCATCGCCTGCGACCTTGCCGACGAAGCCGCCCGCAGCACGCTTGTGTCCGAGGCCGCCGCCCGGCTCGGGCAGCCGCTCACCCTGCTGGTCAATTCCGCCTCCACCTTCGTCAATGATACGGCGACGGATCATTCCCGCGCGGATTGGGATTTCCATTTCGAGCCGAACTTGCGCGCGCCCATCCACCTCGCCCAGCAGTTCGCGAACTCCCTGCCGCCCGGCCAGAAGGGCCTCGTCGTCAACCTGATCGACCAGCGCGTCTGGAAGCTCACCCCGCAATTCTTCACCTATACGCTCTCAAAGGCCGCCCTCTGGCAGGCGACGCAAACTCTCGCCCAGGCGCTCGCCCCCGACATCCGCGTCAATGCCATCGGGCCCGGCCCGACGCTCGCCAGCATCCATCAGTCGGCGGACATCTTCGAGGCAGAGGCGGCAGCTACCCTCACCGGCGAAGGCTCCAGCCCTGCCGAGATCGTGCGCGCCCTGCGTTACTTCATCTCCGCCAGTAGCGTCACCGGCCAGATGATCGCCTCCGATGGCGGCCAGCATCTCCTTTGGCAGACACCTGACACACAGCTCTGAGGCCCCCTTGCACTTCGGCTCCGATACCACCTCTCCCGCCCATCCAGCCGTGCTCGAAGCGCTCGCGCGCGCCAACACGGGCTACGAGTCGAGTTATGGCAATGATGCCCTGACCGGGCGCCTGCGCGCGCTCCTGACGGAAACGCTGGACACGGAGGATTTCGACTACTGGCTCGTCGCCTCCGGCACCGCCGCCAACGCGCTTGCGCTCTCCTGCTTCTGCCCGTCCACCGGCGCCATCCTCTGCCATGAGGAAGCGCATATTGAGCGTGATGAACGCGGCGCGCCGGGCTTCTTCACCGGCGGTGCCTCGCTGCGGCTGCTGCCGGGATATGGCGCGAAGATCGATCCCGCCGCCTTTGAAGCCGCCATCGCCGCGAACAATCCGGACTTCGTGCACGAAACCCCGCTGCACGCCTTGTCGCTCACAAACCTCACCGAATGCGGCACGATGTATTCCGGCGCCGAGACCGCCGCCTTCGCCGCGCGCGCCAAGTCCGCCGGCCTCGCGGTGCATCTCGATGGCGCCCGCCTCTCCAATGCGCTCGCCGCGGCAAACGCCCGAGTCTGCCAGCTCTCCTGGACCTGCGGCGTGGATGTCCTAACCCTCGGCCTTACCAAGACCGGCGCCATCGGCTGCGAGATCATCATCCTTTTCGGCAAGGCGCGTGAGAAGTTTCCGGAACTCCGTGTACGGGCCAAACGCGCCGGCCACATGCCGCCCAAGATGCGCTACCTCGCCGCGCAGGCCGAAGCGATGCTCACTGGCGGCCTCTGGCTAAAGCTTGCCGCCCATGCCAACGCCATGGCGGCGCAGCTGTCGTCAGTCTTTTCGGCCGCTGGCGTGGAACATGCCTATCCGGCACAAGGCAATGAGGTTTTCGTCAATCTGGCACCGGACCAGATCGCCTCCCTCCGTGCGCAGGGCGCGGCATTCCTCGAATGGCCGAGCGGATCCTGCCGCTTTGTCTGTTCCTGGACCACGACCGAAGACGAGATCCGCGCCCTCGGCGCCGCCCTCGCGCGCCGCTAGGCGCAGAGGCCCTTCGAAAGCCAGCCCTGCAGGCTCGCCATCGTTGCGCCCACGTCGATCGGCGTACAGTCTGCGCCGCCAAGCAATTCCTGGTGCAAGCTCATCACCAGCATGGGCGACAGGGCCGCCAGCGAGGCCGCCCGCAAGCCCGCCTCGGTCGCCGGCCCGCCGGGCGTGCCCCGCAGTTTGTCGCTGACCGCGCGCAGCGCCGGCTCCAGCACCTTCTCGAGATAGGCCTTGCCGGCCACTTCGTCAGCGAGGCCCTCGATCAGGCCGAAGGCATGCGCGCGCGTGAAGCCGCCCAGCTTCATGCCCGCTTCGGAGATGCGGAAATACTCCTCGAACGCCGCCGCGGGGCTGGTCGAGGGCGTCGCCACCATCGCCCAGAGGGGCGTCGCCCGCAGGCCGATATTCTCGAGGATATCCACCACGAGGCCCTGCCGGTCATGGAAGTAATGGCGCAGCGTCGGCTCTGATTGGTGCGCCGCCATCGCGAACTGGCGCAGCGACGGGCGCCGCAAGTCGGCGGATAGCGCAAAATCGGTCAGCACATTCAGCAGCGCCATGCGCTTCTCTTCGAAGTCGTGATTCCGGGCTCCGGCGGGTCTAGGCATGCTCACGTCCCTTCGAGTGTGCCGTCCGGTCGCCTTCAGGTGATCCGCAGCGCACTTCCGTTATCAATTGCTGGCATTTATCATGTCACGTATGTCGGCCACAGGCGAGATGGTTGAAAAATAAGGACCAGAAGGCCTGTAAGCCGGGTTCTGTTCGCCCCTTGCGGGGTCTGGCAACCATTCCTCTGGGACGCTCATTGCTGAGCGCCTCACGCGACACACCCGGGGCACGGGCATAAGACGGCCCATATGTGCCCCCTACTTGGTCTTGCTCCGGGCGGGGTTTGCCATGCCAGCCCTGTTGCCAGGCCTGCGGTGGGCTCTTACCCCACCCTTTCACCCTTACCCATCGGCCGAAGCGTCCGGGCGGTTTCCTTTCTGTGGCACTTTCCCTCGGCTTGCGCCGGGCGGCCGTTAGCCGTCGCCCTGTCTTGTTGGAGCCCGGACTTTCCTCCAGCACGCAGTTACCCACGTACCAGCGGTTGCCCGGCCTTCTGGTCCTGCCCGGGTCTATAAGCCAACCGGCACCGAGGGGGAAGGGCGGCGCGCGCTGATATGCCCGGCCCAGCCCCGCGCTTTGCGGGCACGCCCGCGCATGGCAGAAGGACACGCATGTTGAACAACTGGCGCTATGACCTGACCGAACCGGCCACGCGCGCGGTGATCCGCCTGTTCCAGCCGGATGTGCGCATCGTCACCGGCGGTATCGCCTTCTACGCGCTCTTCTCGATCTTCCCGCTGATCTACCTGACGCTGACCCTGCTCACCGTCTTCCTGCCGCCGGACCTCGCCGCGCAGCTCGCGACCCCCATCAGCGATTTCTTCAGCCAGAACGTCGAATCGCTCTCCCCGGAAGAAGTGGACACGATCCGCAACCTCACGCCCGTCGGCCTCAGCTTGCGGGCCTTCGCAGCGGTCATCCTTGTGCTGATCACCGCAACCTCCGGCGCAAAGGCCGCCATCACCGGCATCCGCATGATCGCGGGCACCGAAGATCGCACGCGCTTTGCGCGCTTCCAGGGTATCTCACTCCTGCTGACTGGCGCGCTCGTCCTGCTCGTCTGGCTGCTCGGCGCGCTGCAACTCGCGGTCACCGTGATCACCTCCGAAGGCGGCAGCGCCATGGGCCGCTTTGCCGGCGAGATCGCGGCGCTCGCCGATGCGCTCTGGATCTCGAAAGGCATCGCAGGCTTTGCCGTCTTCTATCTGATCCTCGTCCTCGCCCTGCGCGGCCATGTCGAGCGCGGCACAAAGGCCATCGCCGCCGGCGCGGCGGCCGGAACACTGGCCTTCGTCTTCGTCACCTTCCTGTTCCAGCTTTACCTGAACTATTCCGTGCTCGGAACACTCTACGGCGCGCTCGCCTCGGTCATCCTCGGCTTCGTCTGGCTCTCGGCCTCGGTCATGTCGCTGCTGCTCGGCGCAGCGCTCGCCACCGAATGGGCTCAGGCCTGGGACGAAGAAGGCGCGGACGCCGCCGCATAGGCCTCGGCGACATGGGCGAGCCGCCGCAGCGTTCGCGCGTCGGCCATGCCCGTCACGGCGTCCGGCAGGAACCGCCGCTGGAAGGCCCGCAGGGCGGCCGGCACATCGGTGATGTCATAGCCGATGCCGCCCAGCTGGCGGTTCAGCCCGCCCGGATCGCCGCCCATCCAGACGCAGCCCGCGCCCCCGGCTTCGTCCGGCCACAGACCAACCCCCGCCTCGGCCAGCCGCGGCCAGGGAAAATGCTCGCCGGGGTCGATCTTGCGGCGCGGCGCAATGTCGGAATGGCCGGTCACGCGGACTGGCGGAATCGCATGCCGGGTGACGAGTCCCTGGCAGAGTTCAATCAACGCCGCAATCTGCGGCTCCGGATAAGGCGGCAGGCGCCGCCCGGGAAGAGGAAAATCATGGCCGCCATTGACGATCTCGATGCCGATGGACCGCGAGTTCAGGTCATCATCGCCTTGCCAGCTCGACAGGCCCGCATGCCAGGCCCGCCGGCTCTCGTCGACGAGGCGCACCACGCGGCCGTCTTCCCAGATCATGTAATGGGCGGACACTTTCGCTTCCGCGTCGCGCATCCGGTCAAGCGCCGCCTGGCCGG
The DNA here is from genome assembly GCA_027482995.1 of Hyphomonadaceae bacterium. GTDB lineage: Bacteria > Pseudomonadota > Alphaproteobacteria > Caulobacterales > Hyphomonadaceae > Hyphomonas. The sequence goes on from JAIXVM010000007.1 coordinate 12,257, forward strand.
TTTCCATGCCGGTATAATGGAGCACGAGCATGTCCACCTTGTAGCGGCGCTCGTCATGGTTCGGGCTTGGCGCGTCTGCGATCTGCATCAGGAGTCTCCGGATGCGAGTTTCTTCCCAAGAGAGGCATCAGGCAACACGGAATTGGGGCGAATGGCAATCAGGAAGACCCCGGCGAGTGAAACCGCGCCGCCGATGACCAGTTTCCAGGTGAACGGCTCGCCCAGAAGCGTCACGCCGAACACCACGCCCCAGAGCGGCGTCATCAGCGTCAGCGGCGACAGCAGGGAGACGTCATGACGTTTCACCAGCGTATAGAAAGCCGAGTGCGCAAAGATCGAAACACCCAGCACCGCAAACAGGCTGGCCAGCCACACTTCCCAGCCGCCCGCGACATAGGCCTCGACCTGTCCGGTCTCCATCAGGCCCGACATCGCAAACAGCGGCGCGAAGCTGAACAGGCCCACCCAGGCCTGCAGGTTCAGCGCGTCCATCGGCGGCATGCGCTTCATCACGATGCCGCCCGCCGAACCCAGCACGGCGGCGAAGAAGATCAGCATCAGGCCATAGGACAGCGTGAAGGAATTCGGATCGAACGCGATCACCACCACGCCTGCAAAGGCGAGCGCAATCCCCAGGCCGCGCCGCCAGCGGATCTGCTCACCGAGAAACACCATGCTCATCAGCGTCGAGATCGGCACGCCGAGCTGCCCCGTCACCGCCGCCGCCGACACATCGGCATTGGCGAGGCCGATGAACAGCAGCCCGAAATTCAGGCAGCCGATCAACATGGCGATCAGGAACAGCGTGCCGAGATTCTTCGGCACGGGCCGCAGGAACGGGATCAGGAACACTGCCACGCCCAGGAACCGGATCGCCGCAAAGAACAGCGGCGGCACGCTGAAATCGGACACGACCCACCGCGTCATCACAAGGTTCACGCCCCAGATGAAACAGATCAGGAAAAGCAGGCCGAAGTCACGCAGGGACATTCCCCGGCCCTATCAGGCTTTTTCCTGCCCGGGCAGGGGGGACGCGGCGTGAACTTTGGCCGCGAACCGGACTGGCAGCTATGCAGCGCCCAGCCGGTTCACCGGCAGTTTCAGATACACCTGTCCGTCCGCTTCCGCCGGTGGCAGCGCGCCCGCCCGGATGTTCACCTGCAGCGACGGCAGGATCAGGCGAGGCGCGTCGAGTGTCTGGTCACGGGCTTCGCGCAGGGCGACGAAATCATCCTCGGAAACGCCGTCATGGACGTGGATATTGCGTGCCCGTTCTTCGGCGACGGTGGTCGCCCAGACGAACGTGTCTCGGGATTTCGACAGGTAATCGTGGCCGACGAAGATGCGCGTTTCCGGCGGCAGGGCGAGGATTTTCCGGATCGAGCGGAACAGCGCACGCGCGTCCCCGCCGGGAAAGTCCGCCCGCGCCGTGCCATAGTCCGGCATGAACAGCGTGTCGCCGACGAAGGCCATGTCGCCAACAAGATAAGTGACACAGGCCGGTGTATGACCGGGCGTGTGCAGCACCCGGATTTCGAGGCCGCCGAGCGGCAGCGAGTCGCCCTCCTTCAGCAGCACGTCAAAGACCCGCCCGTCCGGCGTATCGGACACCTTTCCGAACAGCGGCACGAACGCCTTCTGGACTTCCGTTATGTGCGCGCCGATGCCGATCCGGGCGCCGGTCAGTTGGCGAAGGTGATCGGCGCCGGACAAGTGATCGGCATGCGCATGTGTGTCGAGGATCCAGTCGATGCGCAGGTTTTCGTCCCTGGCGACAGCCAGCACCGCGTCAGACGAGGCGGTTCCAAGGCGCCCCGCATTCGGATCGAAATCCAGCACCGGATCGATGATCGCCGCGGCGCGCGTCGCCGGGTCCCAGACGAGGTAGGTGACCGTGTTGGTGGCCGTGTCGAAGAAAGATCTGAGGTTCGCCATCGGGCGTTTTCCTTGTTTTGCTCAGACCCTTATATATTATTTATTGCTAATTTAGCAAGACCTAATATATATCGCCGTATGAAACAGATGACTCTCGACCCCGCCCAATTCCGTGAACGCGCCAGTGAAGCGGCAAAACTGCTTCGCACGATGTCCAACGAACACCGCCTGATGATCCTCTGCCGCCTCGGCGATGGGGAAATGTCCGCCGGTGAATTGCAGGCCGGAACGACGCTGTCCCAGTCTGCCCTTTCACAGCACCTCGCGGTGCTCCGGGAAGACGGCCTCGTGACCACGCGCCGGGCGGGATTGAACATCTTCTACCGGATCGCGGACCCGTCCGCGCTTCGGGTCATTGAAACGCTGGCAGGCATCTTCTGCCCTGAGGACTGAAAACCATGAGTACACTGACGAAAATTGATCCGAAGACGGTGGCCGACGGCTTGAAGACCGGGCGCTTCCATCTCATCGATATCCGCGAGACGGATGAATATGCGCGCGAGCATATTGCGGGCGCCGTCTCCATTCCACTGTCGCGCGTCGAGCAGGCCGATGTGAAGCTGGAAGCGGGCCGTACGGTGGTCTTCCATTGCAAGAGCGGCATGCGGACCGAAGCCAATTGCGCGAAACTCGCCGCCCGCGTGGACGGCGATGCGCTGATCCTTGAGGGCGGCCTCGACGCCTGGAAGAAAGCCGGCCTGCCCGTGAAGGACAATGCAAAAGCGCCCTTGCCCATGAACCGCCAGGTTCAGATCACGGCGGGAACGCTCGTGCTGGCCGGCGCGCTGATCGGCACATTCCTGCATCCCGCCGGTTATGCCTTGTCCGGCTTCATCGGCGCGGGCCTCATCTTCGCGGGCGCGAGCGGCTGGTGCGGCATGGCGAATGTGCTGGCGGCGATGCCTTGGAACAGGACGGCCTGAGCGGCGCGGCATGATCGAGCTCACCATCCCCGTCATCGTGGCCGCGCTGCTTAGCGGCGCCGTCATCGGTCTCTTCCTCGGCACGTTCGGGGGCGGGGGCTCGGTGCTGGCCGCGCCCTTGCTGCTCTACGCAGTCGGTGTCACGGATCCGCATCTGGCGATCGGGACGTCTGCGGCGGCCGTTGCCGCCATCGCGCTCGTCAGCCTCACCGGGCATTGGCGGGCAGGCCGCGTGAAATGGCCCTGTGCGGCCTTGTTTGCGGTCTCGGGATTCCTCGGCTCACTGATCGGATCGACCCTCGCACTTCAGGTATCCGGTGACTGGCTGCTCCTTGCCTTTGCCTTCGCGATGGCGGCGATTGGCCTGTCGATGCTGCGCCGGCCCAAAAGCGAAGGCGACCCGGATGTCCACATCACGCCGAAGCTGATGGCCCGCATCGCCCCGATGGGGCTCGGCGTGGGCAGCGCGGCGGGCTTCTTCGGGATCGGCGGCGGATTCCTGATTGTGCCGGGCCTGATGATGGCGACGGGCATGACGCTCGCCAACGCCACGGCCTCCTCGCTGGTCTCGGTTGTGGTGTTTGGCGCGGCAACGGCTGCAAACTACGGCGTCCACGGCGAAATCGACCTGCGCCTTGCCGGCCTCCTGTTGGCGGGCGGCGCGGTCGGCGGCGGGTTCGGTATCCTTGCGGCCCGGGCCCTCGCGAGCCGGGTGCGCCTCGCGCGGTCGGCCTTTGCGCTGCTGATCGTTGCGGTTGCGGTCTATGTCGGATGGAAAGCGGTCGCCGCGCTCGGATGGACGGGTTAAAGCAATGTCAGCACCGCCTGCGAAAGGTTGCTAAATGTGCTGCAAAGCGCTGTTATAAGCCCGGGATGGGTTGGTTGGCCGCTTCGCGACTTGCGGACGCCGTAAGGGAGAAAGCTCATGAGCCTGATCTGGTGGATTTTACCGTCGATTGCCGGCGTACTCGGCTTGATTCTTTTGTTCGCAGGATTTGCGAAAATGGCGGGGCTGAAGCCCTTTGCCGGTGTCACGCGGCTGGCTTTCGGCAGCGGTTTCCTTGGCCTCGCCGGCGTGATCGCCTTTGCAGGCCTCAATATCCAGACCTACAAGCGCCTGACCTATGAGCGCCCGGTGGCGACCATCAAGTTCACCGCCGTGGCCGACCAGCCGGATGCCTACCGCGCAGATGTCGTGTTCTCGGATGGCCAGACCTTGCTGCAGGCCGATGGCACCGCGCCCGTGTTTCGCGGCAACGAGTGGCAGATCGGCGCCAAGGTCATCAAGTTCAAACCGATGGCCAATATCCTCGGCTATGATTCGATCTACCGGCTGGAGCATATGCGCTCGCTCGATGCGATGCAGTTTTCGTCCGAGGCTGTGACCGAAGGCAAGGTCGACGGCATCAAGATCGTTGAGACCGAACCCGGCATCGATGTCGGCGGCCTCGCGGCGAAGTACGGATCGCAATTCGGCATCGACGCTGAATACGGCTCGGCCACCTATCAGCCGATGGGCGACGGATACGAGTATGAGGTTTCGATCACCCAGGACGCCCTGATCGCGCGCCCGAGCGAGGCGACGAAATCCAAGATCCAGGACCAGTCCTATCCCGGCTTCAAACCGATCGGCGGCTCGGACGGATGAGTCCCTGGGAACGCTACGTCGTCCCTAACCTGATCTCGTGCGCCTGTTCCTCGCGCCCGATCATGAAGCAGCGGGCGAAAGTTGTTCCGAAGGCGGACGGTGTGGTGCTGGAACTCGGCTGTGGGTCCGGCACCAATTTCGCCATGTACGATGCCGGCAAGGTCGAGAAGCTCTATGCCCTCGAGCCCGCGCCGGGCATGATCGTGAAGGCCCGCCGGACCGCTGGGTCGCTCGGCATCGGCAAGAGCATCGAGTTTCTCGAAACCGGGGCCGAACATATTCCGCTTGCGGACAAATCCGTGGATACGGCGGTGATCACCTTCGTGCTGTGCACGATCCCGGACTGGAAAAGCGCGCTGGCGGAAACGCGGCGCGTTCTGAAGCCTGGCGGGAAAATCCTGTTCACAGAACATGGCCTGTCTCCGGATGAGAATATCTCCAAATGGCAACGCCGGATCGAGCCTGTCTGGAAATCGATCGCGGGCGGATGCCACCTGACGCGGGACTCGGTCAGCCTGCTTCGGGAATCTGGTTTTGTCTGCGACGATGCCGAGACCATGTACCTGCCGAATTCGCCGAAGATCGCCGGCTATGTGAGCTGGGGTTCGGCGCGGGCCGCCTGATGCGCCGGCCGCCTTACCTGCCATTCCTGAACGGGCCGCTCACCCTCGCGCCGGGGCTGAAACCAATCGCGCCAGAGGCCTGGCTCGCCCCGGATACCGAGGCGCATGTGCTTGCGGAAAAGCGCGCCGTGATGCGCGAACATCGCGGCGAGGTTTATGGCGCGTGCGAGGGAAGCGAGATGGCCGCGCTGGAACTCGCTTCCGCTGTTCATGCCGTCGCAGGGTCCAGCCAAGGCGTCTGGACAAGTGCGTTGGAGGCTGCCGCAAGCGTGGTGTCCGATGATCTCTGTGTGCTGATGAAAGATGCGCAGGGCCTCTGGCGTCTCGAGGCGGCAAGCCTCTGTGCGCCAACTTTCTGGCGGCTTTCGGACAAGCTCGGCGAGCCGCTCGGCGGATTGCATGGCCCCGTTCCGGGGGCCAATCCCGGGATGGTGGGCCGCATCCACCGGATGTTCGACGCCGTCCAGCCGGGGCAAGTGCTGGAGCGGTTCAACTGGACTGTCCAGCCCGGCGCCGCGCGCTACACGCCGGACCAGACACCGTTCAAGAAAATGGCCGCGGGCTTGCCCTTGGCCGGCTCGCTGGATGCGCTCTGGCTACGGGTCGAGCGGCAGACGATTTCAAAACTCCCGGTATCCGGCGCCGTTGTTTTCACGATCCGCGTGGCGATTGATCCGTTGAAAGCCGCGCTGGTTGACGCCGCGCATACGGCGGCCTTCCGGTCGGCCTGGGACGGGATCGACCCAGTACTGGCGGGATACAAGGGCTGGCCACATTATCAACGCCTCGTCCGGGCTGCGCTCGCCAGCCTCGACTGATCTTTCCGTTCCGGCCGGGATACCCTACATCGAATGACGCCCTGAGTGATTGCACAAGGAAATGCGCGATGGACTTCCAACAGATTCTCCTCGACCTCCAGAAACAGGCCAAACAGGCCGCCAAGGAGCATGACCTCGAAGGCAAGTTGCAGAAGGGCAAGGACCTTGGCGCCGCGGCGCTCGAGAAACTGAAGACCGACCGGAACACACAAGTTGCCGTCGCCGGAGCCGGCGGCTTGATCGCGGCGATGCTGCTCGCGACGAAAGGCGGGCGGCGCTTTCTCGGCGGCACGGCGAAAACCGGCGCGGTCGCGGGACTCGGCGCGCTCGCTTACCGCGCCTGGATGAAATCGCAGGGCCGCAAGCCGGATGCCGCCGTTGAGCCGGCGCAGATCGGCTACGTCACCGGCAAGAAGGCCGAGCCCGAATTTGCCGAGGCCCTCGTGCGCACAATCGTGGCCGCGGCCTGGGCAGACGGGGTGCTGGACGAGGCGGAAAAAGCCGTGATCGACACGGCCCTGAAGGACTCCGGGCTTGGCGCGAAGGATCGCGCGATCCTCAACAATGACCGGCCGGAAGCCGAGACGCTGGACAAGATCGCGGCCGGCGCCCTGTCGCCGAACCATGCGGCGCAACTTTACACGGCCGCCTGTGTTGTCACGGGCGATCCGACGGGCGCCGAAGCCGAGTTTCTCGGACGGCTCGCCGCGCGCCTCGGCATTGCCGAATCGCACGCTGCCGCGATCCGCAAGGAAGCTGCCGGCTGATGCAGTATTGGCTCTTCAAGTCCGAGCCCGATGCGTGGAGCTGGGACCAGCAGGTGGCGAAGGGGGACGAGGGCGAGCCCTGGTCCGGCGTGCGCAACTATACCGCCCGCAATCACATGCGGGCGATGAAGCTGGGCGACCGCGCCTTCTTCTACCACTCGAATGAAGGACTGGCCGTAGTCGGCGTCGTGGAAGTGTGCGGGCTCTCGGCGCCTGATCCGGCTACGGATGATCCGCGCTGGGACTGCGTGACGGTGAAGGCACTCGCGCCGATGCCGAAACCGGTGACCCTGAAAGAGGTGAAGGCGAATCCGAAGCTCTCGGCAATGAGTCTTGTCGCGTCGTTCCGGCTGTCCGTTCAGCCGGTGCTACCGGCAGAATGGAAGGAATTGTGCAAGATGGGCGGGATGGACTGGAAGACGCTGAAGCCTGTCGGCTAAGGTGCGATTGGTACACGAGCGTCGCTTATTGGCCCTTGACCGCCGGTCATGATGGCAGCGGCGAATGTCGGATTTGGAGAACCTGGGACGTCAGCGCCCCGCCAACCGGTCTCTCGATTCCAGTTCTCACGCAGTTTGATTTCAGGGATTATTATAGTCCAGCTCGGCGCGTCAGGACTTCCGGATAAGTTTGGGACTGGGATCTCCCAGCATCCGGAGGAAGGCATAATCATGGTCGATCACGCGCAGACTCGGAGACTTGTGTTCCCATGAACCCCGTACCGGAAGGCTGAGACGATCAAGGATGGAGTCACGAATGGAATACAGTGTCTGCTTGTACCCGCCGTGCGAGTATCCCAGCTCTTTCGCCTGGACCGAAAGATCCTGCCACGGACTATTCACGTACTTGCGAAGGTAAAC
>JAIXVM010000250.1 GCA_027482995.1 Hyphomonadaceae bacterium
GCGCGGCCCTTGCGGCGCCTGTCGCTGGCCGCCGACCGGATCCGCTCGGGCGCGTCCGACAAGATCGATGTACCGCTGCTGACCCAGCGGACGGACGAGATCGGCGACCTTGCCACGTCGATCCAGAGCATGACCGAGGCGCTGCTTGAGCGCATCGAGGCGAACGAGCAGTTTGCAGCCGACGTGGCGCATGAGCTGAAAAACCCGCTGACGTCGATCCGCTCCGCCGTCGAGACGCTGGAGCGGGTCAAGGACCCAGACGCCGCGACGCGGCTGCGCCAGGTGATCGCGTCCGACGTGAAACGCCTCGACCGTCTGATCACGGATATCTCGAACGCCTCGCGCCTCGAAGCGGAAATGACGCGCCTGCCGAGCGAGCAGATCGACATTGCAAAATTCGTTCGCGACGTCGTGCGCACCTATGAAGGCATCGGCGAAGGCGAGATGGCCGTGCATGTCGCGTTCACCGATGCGACGATGGGGGCCCGCCTCGTTGTGCGGGGACGTGAAGGCCCGCTCGGCCAGGTGCTCCGCAACCTGATCGACAACGCGCGCTCCTTCTCGCCTGGCGGCGGAACCGTGGAGGTTCGCCTCGACCAGACCAATGATGGCCCGCGCACGATTGCCCGCCTGACGGTTGAGGATTCAGGCCCGGGTATTCCGCCCGACAAGCTGGAGACGATCTTCAACCGTTTCTATACGGACAGACCCAAAGGCACAGCTTTCGGGAACAATTCCGGCCTCGGCCTCTCGATCGTGAAGCAGATCATCGCCACGCATCGCGGCAAGGTGTGGGCCTCTAACCGCACAGAAGGCGGCGCGAAATTCACCGTGGACCTCCCGGCCGTCTAGGCTCAGGCCGCAGCCAGCAGCGAGGAGTCGTCTGCGAGCGGCAGGGACGGATCGTCACCGTGTTCGTTCGGGCCGCGCTCGCCGGGGATCAGCCCGATGACGCCGTAGGCCAGCAGGCTGGCAAGCAGGATCATGCCGGCCCAGTCATTTGCCGAGCCCTTGAACGCCTGGGTCAGCGGATGATTCCGGATTTCCTGACCGAAGAGTCCCAGATCGACCAGCGCCATCATGAAGAGAAAGATAGCGAACGCGTAGAGCACCATGAACGGCATGCCGGCGAGCCAGCCGCTAGCGCCAAAGTCGTGCAGGCGCTTTGCAGCCAGGCAGATCATGCAATGGAAGAAGATGAGGGCAACCACCCAGTTCAGCGCCGGGATCGAAGCCAGCGGAATAAAGCTCAGCACAAAGACGAATAGCAATATCAGGAAGGCCGCGCCGTAGACGCCCCGGCCGATACGCCCGGATGCGACGAAGAACAGTTTCAGGTAATTCACGCGGCTGAAGGCGGCGATTGCGGACACGAGGGTGCGCCCGCTGCTCGCGGCGAGTTTCCGGGCTTTGGGCGCGGCATCACGCAAGCGCGCGCCGACAGCCTTGAGATCGGGAACCGGCGGAGCAATGAGCGGCGGCGCAGGGCGGCCGAACTTTGTCCGGCTGTGCACATTCCCCGGCATCACGATCAGCGCAGCCCATGAGAGAAAGACAATGCAGGTAAGGCCCACGGCGACGGCGCCGGCCCATTCACGGGCTTGCTCTCCGGGATTCGCGGCGCCTCCACCAAATGCAATGACGCCCGAGATGAGAAGGACGGCGACCTGAATGACCACGGCCACCAAGGGGAGCATCGCCCACTTGCCACTGAGGCCAACATCGTGAAGCCGTTTCACGGTGAGACACAAGACGGCGTAAAACATCGGAAAGACAAGCAGCATCGCGGGCGGAAAGATCGCCGAGAGCAGCGGCACGCCCCAGACGAGACCCGCCAAACCCATAGCGTAGGTCCGCCGGTTGATGGTGCCGGCATGACTGAAGAGAAGGTCGACCGGGTTCATCGGTTGGCTGTCTGGCGGTTGTCCGTTGAGGCTTCATCCTAGGCGAACAAGGTGAACAGGGCGGCCCAGCGATTCGCGAAATTTCATCGAACGTCGAAAGGTCTACGCGCGACCGGTCCGCAGTCTTAGGTTGACGCACCTTCCCGGCCTGTGAGACAGTCAGTTTGCAATCCCAGGAGCCCGCCATGCCGCTGCCCACCCGTATTGCCCACCTTGCCGCGACCCTCAGTCTGGCTGCCACTTGCCTTGGCGCACCCGCGCTTGCCGAAACACGCGCGGAAACGGTGGTCGTCACCGGCGTGGGGAAAGATGAAGCAAGAGCCTTCGTTCGCCGCCTCGTGCCGGACCGAGGGCTGCACAAGTTCAAGAGCCTTGCGCGCTGGCACAGCGATCTCTGCGTCGGCGTCATTGGCGTGCCCGTCGATCAGGGCCAGTTCATCGCGGACCGGATTTCGCTGCAAGCGCTGGATCTGGGACTGAACATTGGCGCGCCCGGCTGCGATCCGAACCTGATCGTGGTTATCTCGGACGAGCTCGAGACGCTGCTTCCACGGCTGGTCGCGGAGCACGAGGACGTGTTCACGGCGGCAACCAGCCAGCAAGTCGAAACGGGCGGCAAGGTGACCCTGCGCGCGTTCCTCGACTCAGACAGGCCGGTGCGCTGGTGGCAGGTGATCGAGCGGGCAACGGCTGACGGCTTCCCGCTTGACGGGCACGCGTACCGGGCCCCGGCAACGAACACATTTGGCGGGAGCTCTTTGTCCACAGCAGCGGAATCAACGTTTGCTGTGCGAAACGCGCCTACGGTCGAAGCGGCCCGTGCCTCGCGCTTCGAGTCCAACATCCGGCGCCAGATGAGCCGCATCATCGTCGTGGTGGATGCGGAGCAGACGGCCGGCCTCGGTATCGGTGCGATCAGTGACTATGTTGCGCTCGTCTCGCTCGCGCAAATCAGTCCGGAGGCGGACGTTTCGGGCTATTCGAGCATCCTGAACCTGTTCGACGCGCGCGGCGACGGCCCGGCTGCCCTGACGGATTGGGACAAGGCGTTTCTGAGCGGGCTCTACCGCGCACGGCCGAACGCCATCAGCCAGATCCGCCACATCAGCGACATCTCCGCCCGCATGGTCACGCCCGACCGCAACGGGAACTGAGACCTTACCGGTTCTGCCGGTTCTCGATCAGGTCGGTTACCACTTCAGGGTCTGCGAGCGTCGAGGTGTCCCCGAGGCTGCCGAATTCGTTCTCGGCGATCTTGCGCAGGATGCGGCGCATGATCTTGCCGGAGCGGGTTTTCGGCAGGCCGGGCGCGAACTGGATCAGGTCCGGCGACGCGATGGGGCCGATTTCGTTGCGGACGTGCTGGACGAGGTTCTTGCGCAGCGCTTCATCCGCCACAACGCCGGTGCGCAGCGTCACGTAAGCGTAGATGCCCTGCCCCTTGATGTCGTGCGGGTAACCGACCACGGCGGCCTCGGCGACGGCATCGTGTGACACCAGCGCGCTCTCGACTTCCGCGGTGCCCATGCGGTGGCCTGAGACGTTGATCACGTCGTCCACCCGCCCGGTGATCCAGTAGAAGCCATCCGCATCACGTCGGCAGCCATCACCGGTGAAATACTTGCCCGGATAAGCGGTGAAATAGGTATCAACAAAGCGCTGGTGATCTCCGTACACGGTGCGCATCTGGCCGGGCCAGCTGTCGGTGATCAGGAGGTTGCCATCGGCGGCGCCTTCAAGCTCCTTGCCTTCCGCATCGACGAGCACCGGCTTGATGCCGAAGAAAGGATGCGAACCCGCGCCAGGTTTCATGTCCGTGGTGTTCGGCAACGGCACGATCAGCGTGCCGCCGGTTTCGGTTTGCCACCATGTGTCCACGATCGGGCAGCGGGCCTCGCCGACCACATTGAAATACCATTCCCAGGCCTCGGGATTGATCGGCTCACCGACCGTGCCGAGCAGGCGCAGCGAGCGGCGGTGTGCTTTCTTCACGGGACCCTCGCCTTCGCGCATCAAAGCGCGGATCGCGGTCGGGGCTGTGTAGAAGATCGTGACCTTGTGGTGGTCGCAGACTTTCCAGAAGCGGCTCGCATCCGGATAGGTCGGCACGCCCTCGAACATCAGGCTGGTCGCGCCATTCGCCAATGGTCCGTACACGATATAGGTGTGGCCTGTGACCCAGCCGACATCCGCCGAGCACCAGAAGATGTCATTTTCTTTCAGGTCGAAGACGTACTCGTGCGTCATCGACGCCCAGACGAGATAGCCGCCCGTCGTATGCAGCACGCCTTTCGGTTTGCCGGTGGAGCCTGACGTGTAGAGGATGAAGAGCGGATCTTCAGCGTTCATCGGCTCCGGCGGGCAGTCTGAGGAGACATCTGCGCCGATCTCGTGCAGCCAGTGATCGCGCCCCTCCGTCATCGGAACATCGGCGCCGGTACGCTGGACGACGAGCATCTTCTTCACCATGCCACCCGCGATCTCGCAGGCGCGGTCCGCGTTGGCCTTCAGCGGCACGGTCTTGCCACCGCGCAGGCCTTCATCAGCCGTGATCAGAACTTCCGACCCACAATCGGTGATCCGTCCGGCGAGCGCGTCCGGCGAGAACCCTCCGAACACGACCGAATGCACCGCGCCGATCCGCGCGCAGGCGAGCATGGCATACGCCGCTTCAAGGATCATCGGCATGTAGATCGTAACGCGGTCACCTTTCTTCACGCCGAGCTTTTTCAGCACGTTGGCAAACTTGCAGACGGCCGTGTGCATCTGCCGGTATGTGATCGTGTAGGTCTCGCCGGGCGCGTCGCCTTCCCAGATCATGGCCGGCTTGTCGCCGCGCGTGGCGAGGTGGCGGTCGAGGCAGTTGGCCGAGACGTTGAGAACGCCGTCATGATACCAGCGCACATGCAGGTCACCGGTCTCCCAGGAGACATCCTTGACCTGCGTATAGGGCGTCATCCAGTCGAGCCGCTTGCCCTGCTCCCCCCAGAAGGCGATGGGGTCCGCGATCGAGGCGGCGTACATCGCGCGGTACTTTTCAGGTGTCAGGTTCGCCTGCTTCGCGAAAGCTTCGGGAACGGGATAGGTCTTCGACGTGTCGCTCATGGTATGGGCCTGCAATTGATCCGGTGCCAGTCTACCGGGTCGAACGCCGGGTGCGCAATGCCGCCCGGTTACTTCGGCCCTTCGGTGCGCCGGCGCCGGATACGGCTGAGGGCTTCGGGCGTAATGCCGAGATAGGATGCAATCAGGTATTGAGGCACTCTCCGGGCGACGTCCGGGCGTGCGGCGACAAACCGGGCGTAGCGCTCTTCGGCGCTGAGGACCAGCAGGCTGGCCGAACGGCGCTGGCTGCCGGCCATGGCATATTCCATGACGCGGCGGCCAAAGCGCTCGAAACCATGGTCTGCGTCATAGGCTGCGAGCAACGCGGGCTTGGGCACGACGATCACTTCGCCCGCCTCCAGAACGTCGATATTCTGGAGGCAGGGCGCGCCGATCGTCAGCGCGAGCACGTCGGCAACGAACATCGTCTCGGTGAAGAATTGCCCCGTATGTTCGATGCCGTCGGCCAGGTAATAGTAGCGCAGGATGCCTTCCTGGACGAAGTAAAGTGCCGTTGCGGCGTCGCCTTCTCGGACCAGGTGTTCGCCCTTGGCCACCCGCCTTGGATGGGTCGCCGAAAGGAACACGTCAAGCGCGCGCGGCGCGATGACCAGCGGTGCGGCCATCCGCTTCAGTTCGGCCTCAAGGGCAACCGTCGTCACGCTGGAATACCTTTCTGCCTTCTCGCCTGCACCGTCATGAGGACGCCCCGGCTGCCGCCTTCGTCCAGCTTATGGTCTGATCGAGGGCCGCTTCAAGCGGCGTCGAGAGATCACCGAAGACCGATTCAAACTTGGACGCATCCACGGTGAATGGCGCGTTGAACTCGTAGTCCATCTCGATCATTTCCCGAACGGCTGGAACAAATGCGCCGATCAAGTGCATCTCGATCTGGCCCACCCTGCGCAGGCGGAGCGGCTGTTCGGCCAGCCAGAAGGCAATCTCCGCCAACCGCCGCGTCGAGACGGCCGGGGCATTGGGCACATGCCAGACTTCGCCCACCGAACGCGCATCCGTGCCGAGCCGCGCGAGCGCCGCAGCGAAATCGCCGATGAAGGTATAGCTGTGCTTCAGGCAGGGATCGCCGAATACCTCAGCGGCCTGCCCGGCAATCACGGACCGGAAAAAGCGGCCTCCAACGGCCGACCCTTCGACATAGGGGCCGAAGAAGTCCGAGCCACGTGCAACGGCCACTTGTACCTCCCCCGCCCGATGAGCGGCCATCGCGCTATGGTGCATGTCCGCACGCACCTTCCCTTTGCGCGTGTTCGGGCGGAGAGGCATGTCTTCCGTCATCGGACGGTCGACGTGCCCGTAGCCGTAGAGGTTTTCGGCAATCACCAGCCGGGCGCCTGCCTTTGCCGCACCAGCGATGGCCGCAGCCTGGAGCGCAGGAAACAGTTGCGGCCATTGATGATACGGGGGCTGGGCGCAGAAATAGACGGCGGCGGCATTCGCGAGAACTGGCGCAAGCGCGTCCGGTTGCCGGATGTCAGCCGCTGCGAGTTCGACGCCGACCGGAGGATCGGAGAGCTTGCCAGAACGGTTGACCAGAGTTGTGCGATGGCCAGCGGCGGCGAGGTGCGCGGCCGTCGCGCGGCCGAGCGGGCCTGCAC